>JBCDBC010000513.1:0-4720 GCA_039184535.1 Bacteroidota bacterium
AGAAGGGGTAGGCGTGAGAAATCTTGGAGAGTCTCAAAACAGAAAATTGACCAAGATGATTGAAGAAGTAGAGAAGATCAAAGGGATCTCTCTAAATTAACCATCTTGAGAAGAAAACTTGCTTAGACATGGGAAGCGTTAGCTTCCCATTTTTTATTCCTTTTAAGGTAGTTTGAATCTCCATTTTTTTAGATAGATTTGTTATTCGTTTATCTAAATTAATTCATGGTAAACTACATCCCCATCTTTTTACTTCTAGGTATTTCTATTTTCCTGGGAATACTATTAGCAAATCTCTCAAGATTGCTAGGTCCTTTTAGACCCAGCAAACTAAAGTCATCTCCGTATGAAAGTGGAATGGATCCTGTAGGAACAGCACATGAGCGTTTCTCTGTGAAATTCTATCTTGTAGCTATGCTGTTCATCCTTTTTGATATAGAGGTAGTCTTTATGTACCCATGGGCTGTTCAGTATAAGGAACTTTTAAATGGTGAGGTGTTGGGAACACCTTCTCTATTCCCCTTCATTGAAATGCTTGTTTTCGTAGGAATTCTTTTTGTAGGGTACATTTATGTGTTCAAGAAAGGGGGATTGAAGTGGAACTAGACTTAACAAAGTCAGGTTTAAAAAGGTTATATTGTAAAAAGCGTATATAATGGGTCTCGAAAAAGCATTAGCCAAGCAAGGATACCTGCTTACATCAGTAGATTTCATCACTAACTGGGCCAGGGCCAATTCCATGTGGCCCATGCCAATGGGGCTAGCCTGCTGTGCCATTGAGATGATGGCTTTTGCAGGGCCTAAGTATGACGTTTCCCGTTTTGGGAGTGAGGTGTTTCGCTTTTCTCCTCGTCAGGCTGACCTGATGATAGTGGCAGGATGGTGTACCTACAAGATGTCCCATGCTATCAAAAGAATCTGGGACCAGATGCCGGATCCTAAGTGGTGTATCGCTATGGGAGCTTGTGCCTCTTCAGGTGGTATGCATAGAGTGTATGGAGTGGTACAGGGGGTAGATAATTTCCTCCCTGTTGATGTATATATACCTGGATGTCCCCCTCGCCCTGAAGCGGTAATTCATGCCCTTCAGGCTATTCAAGAGAAAGTCAAGACTGAGCATTCTGTTCTCCAGGACTAACAAGATTACTAAGACTTCCTGGCGTGGCTTTCCAGCGGAATATTATCTGTCTGGGTAAGCACCAATAGGGCTGCTGAAATGGTCCCGTATACAGGGGCTAATACCCAGCCTATAACAGGAATCACAAACAGTAAGAGGAAGAACATCCCATTGCCTATAGCTAGGGACCAGTTTCTCCTGACAAACTTCACGCTCTCTCCCACATTAAACTGCTTCCTTTCCAGGGTATAATCCATGTTTCCGAATCCCGCATAATAAGACTGGACAAGGAATATAACTACTGTGCTGGCAATGGTACCTACTACAGGGAGAAGGTTAAATGTGATCAGGATAACTACTGTTAGTAGGAGTTCCCTGATGATATTTCTCAAGGCTATTCTTAACCCACGAATGAGATCTTTGATAAAGTTCCCATCACTTTTTACAGGAGTACCCTTAATAGCTGATTCTACTTTTTCAGAAAGAATGCTCATAAAGGGAGAAAGAACAATCATCACTATGTACTTCCCCAGAAAGAAAAACATAATGAAGATCATGAATATGGTAAGGATATTTTCCACCAACCACTCGACCACATGCTTCCCAAACTCAAAGGGATAAGCATTTAAAATTCTTTCCTCCAGTCCACTATTCATAAAGGCCCAGGTGGGCCCTGCAATTAGAAAGGCAATGACTGCAAAACTCAAGAGGCTGGAAACAATCACATATTTCCATAACCTGTATCGGGTAATCATCCCAACGGCATGCTCGTAGGACTTAATCCCATCAAGAATAGCACCTATCATGTGTGGTTGTTTACTAGTCTATGATAAAAGGGATATACTCTGTATACGTATCCGTTACCACTTGCACATAGTATTCTCCCGGAACTAGATACTTGGTTTTATACTGTACACTATCTCCCTTACGCTTAATGTCTGAATTAGGAAGAGATACCAGTTGATCTCCGTACATGAGGGTGATTTTCTTTAGGGTAGCAGGACTGCTTATTTTCAGCTTGTTCCCTTTCTTGACCAGTACGGTTTTAGGGTTCTCCGTAAACTCAAAAGTTTCTTCCTTATCCTCATCTACCTTAGTTTCCATTTCAGCGGTCAACTTCCTTTCCGCTTCTTGTGCAGCAGCTATACTAGCTACCCCGGCATCTTCACGCAACATTTGATCAGCATATGCACCATCAGGAATACCATATCCATATTCATTATCAGGACTATCAGCATTATCTCCGCTTAGTCTCACTGCCTGTATGATATCCATAATATTTCTATCTGGATGAGCCTGCTTCAAGCAAGCTACCAGACCAGAGATGGTAGGACTGGAGAAAGAAGTTCCATTGGAAGTTCTGACATCATCTGTAGGGCCTGCTACAGTAGTTCTTGTCCCTAGAGCCACCACATCCGGCTTAATTCTGCCGTCATAAGTAGGTCCAAAAGAAGAGAAACGAGATCTAGCTTTTTCCCTATCTACAGAACCTATACAAAGGACAGAATCTGCATCACAGGGAGCAGTAATATAATGCCAGTTTCCGGAGCCTTCATTTCCTGCGCTTGTGGTTACTATTATGCCTTTAGACGCTGCTACGTCAGCAGCACGAGTAATAACGGTGCCATCTCCATCCATATCAGAATAGGAATAAGTTTCTTCCTCAGAATCAAATTCTGAATATCCCAGCGAAGAATGTACAACATCTACCCCCATAGAATCAGCCCACTCTATAGCTGCTACCCAATTATGTTCTTCCTTTCTGGTTTCTGAGCGAGTGTCTTCAGTGATGCACATCATCACGCTCACATGTGGCGCAGAACCTACCATTTGGCCGGGAATATTGGTGGCTATAGTGGAAAGTACACGTGTACCGTGATTAGATGAATGAAACACATCAGGAAGATTTTTTACAAAATCCTTATAACCTAGAATTCGTCCATCATTTCTCAGGGAGTCAAACAGCTTCATACTGTCCACACCAGGAAATCCTCCATCAAATACAGCCAGCCGAACGCCTTTTCCTGTGAAACCCTTGCTGTGTAAAGCTGCTACATTCAGCATATTATTCTGGAAACTGGCTTCTCCATAATCAAATATGGAATTCTTAGATCCAGATGGAATGGGTATAGAATCATCTTCATCTTTTTCCGCTAGAATAAGGCTAGCCGTAGGTCTTACTCCTTTCACAAAGGGTAGCTCATAGATGTAAGCTAAGTCCGTTTCTACTCCCGGAACCACTACCGCGGCATTTAGCCATCTAGATTGGTTGATGATATCAATATCGAAATCAGCTATTCTTTCAAGATAAGGGGCATAAACAGGAATGTCTTTTTCATCAAGTGGGATGTTAAGCTTAGCTCTCATAGAGATGGCTGTGGGACTTAGCGCTACTCTTTCCTCCAGGGATAGGGGAGAAATGCCTTTATCCTTAAAAAATACCCAATAGGAATCTTGGGAGAAGGCAGAAAAAGAAAACCCGATGGTGAGGAATAAAACAAGAATTTTTTTCATAAAAATGAATTAAAACAGGATGATGTTAAGTGGGATATCTTTGATAGTTAACGGCAGTTAATTCACTGCCGATATACGAATATAGGGATTTGACTGATATATTTGTGGAAGTACAAGTTTCATATGATTACCAGAATAGTCAGACTTCATTTTCAGGAGGATAAACTGGAAAGCTTCCAGTCAATATTTCAAAGTAGCTACCCTAAGATCAGGAACTTCCCCGGATGTCATCAGCTGGAGTTAATGAGAGATCCTAAAGATCCTACGGTTCTGTATACTTTCAGTCTATGGGAATCTGATGATCACTTACAGGCCTATAGAAATAGCGAACTTTTCCTAGCTGTTTGGCCAAGAACTAAGGCTCTATTTGCGGGGAAAGCTGAAGCTTTCTCCATGGAGAGAGTGGAATTGACGTAATAGAGAAGGTGTTTCCCTGAAAATGAACCTACTGACAGCCATTTTTTTGGTAATAAGATCCATTTATGTGTAACTTTTACAGCGGTCACTCCATATAGATAAGCAAAAGCAATAACTCGTCGGTACTAATGGAAGATTTTTTGCTTCCTAGTCGTTAGTTATTCACACAAACAGTTTATTCAAAGATATAACCCTCATTCCATGAAAAGCTTCTTCACTTTATTGCTCGGGTTAGTGGCTATCACCTGTAGTATAGCCGTGCCAGTAGAGGTAGGGCCAATAGAACGAGAATATTTAGGCACCTGGCAAAGAGATGCGCTGGAACAGGAAGTGGCTGCTATGACCATAGCAGAAGATAGATATGGAACATTCCTCCAGCTGTGGGTCTCTCAGTATAGCTTTGAATCAGGTATGTCCGTAATGCAAGATCATGGGAAAGCCTATCTTCAGAGGAAGAAAGATGCAGGAGAGATTCCTTACTATGAAGCTTCGTTTCCTAAGGTAGTGATCAGATTAGTGATTTCAGAATTTAGAGGGTTAATGGCTGTAAGGGTATTTAACCAAACTGGCTATGTTCCCTATGGAGATGAGGAATTATCTAATCTAGGCAATGTTATGCCTGGGACTTTTACATTTGAGAAAAGTAATAGAGTAGCGGATAATCCCGCCAGA
>JBCDBC010000514.1:0-4713 GCA_039184535.1 Bacteroidota bacterium
AATGAATTACGACCTCTTTTGAATAGGCCTTCTTTTTTTGCCCTTCTTCCGTGAGAAATATTCTTACCATTCTCCCGTCATTAGGATCTTTTTGTCTGTAAATCAGGCCCATTTCTTCCAGTCTTGCGAGCATACGAGTAAGACTTCTGGTCTCCATACCCATGAGGGGAGCTATTTTAGTGGCAGGCGTCCCTTCATCATCTATATGGAGCAGTACAAATCCTATGTTTGTAGTGATGTCTTCCTTGACAGCCTCTACATTATACATTCTGGCTATAGAAAGCCAAGCCACTTTTATGTCAAAACAGACAGCACGTCTTTTTTCTGTTTGCCCTACTTCCACGGCGTATTGTTATTGATTCAGGTTAAGGGCACGGCCGCACCCAAATTTCCAATGCATGCATTTATTATGCATGCATACAATTTTAGGAAAAAGGCCCAGCAAAAGCAAATGAAAAAGAATAGGGGTACAGGAGGAAGGATATCCTTGCCATAATTATTGAATTAGGGTGGTTTTTCGGTGGTATAGAGGTTAAGCTCCTATGGAGCTGTGGTCCACTCCCAATCATATCCGTTTAATGAAGCCTAGTTCCCATGGGGCATCGCGCTTGAAAAAGACTGATCGGGATGTAGGTATTACTAATGCTAGCTGGCTCCACAGATATAAAAGAAAATGGCCTAACTATCTATAAAAGGAGATTCTCTTAGGAACATTTCATGCAATTGTATTATATTTAATTATACCCCTAAACCATTCTTTCCTCTAATCAGCTTGGAAAACTTTCCAAGCACCTTGCTCCATCGGAGCAAAAACTCACTAGAAAAAATTGAATGTTCCATCATGGCTCCGTAGGAGCCAAACAAATCCGTCCCCCCCATGGCAAACACCTATTCCCAAGTATTGATCCATATCGTTTTTGCAGTGAAGTACAGGAGAGCATTGATACAAGAAGCCTGGAGAGAGAAATTAGAGAAATACATGACGGGAATCGTGCAGAACAGCGGACAGAAGCTATTAGCCATCTATTGCATGCCCGACCATTGCCACATTCTGGTAGGGATGAAGCCTAACATAGCCATCTCAGATCTGGTGAAAGAAATTAAGGAGCACTCTACCAAGTGGATCAATGCTCAGAAGTTTTGTCCCCATAAATTCTATTGGCAGAACGGGTTTGGGGTTTTTAGTTACAGCCAAAGCCAATTACCCGCCATAGGACATTATATAGAGAACCAACCCTATCACCATCAGAAGAAGAGATTTCAAAAAGAATATGCTGAGATGCTAACGAAATTTGAGGTAGATTATCAGGATCAGTACGTTTTTTCAGATCCTGAATGATGTTGGCTTTAGGTTTTGCTCCTACAGAGCAATTCTATATTGCGCCCTTCGGGCTAGTGAGAGTAGGCTCCGATGGAGCCAGGAAAATTCAGGGATGAATTTCCTTGTCCCATAGGGACAAAGCTTAGCTAGCGCTAATGATCGCAGATATCTTCTGGCTCCATCGGAGCCAAACCTCATTAACTACGAAAAAACTTTTATCTACGCAAGTAGGTTGCGTAGTAAGCTATCACCTTTGGGTATGTCTAATGGCTCAGTAGGAGCCAAACCTTAATAAGATGAACCTATCAGGAAAAGATTTGATTGCGTTGGGGTATAAGCCCGGACCATGGTTTAAGGAAGCTCTTGCTCATGCTAACAAGCATAAGTTATCAGGGAATGCATTAACCGCTTACCTGGATACGGTAGCTGTGGTAACCATAGATCCATATGAAGAAGCGATAGCGTATCATAAAAATATACGTGCCGAGAATCCTGAGGAGCAGGATAATGTAGATAGCGTATTCGCTACCATGGATGCGCTGATGAAAACGCCTACCCTGACAGCAGGGGCAGTTATGCCGGATGCTTGCCCGACCGGGGCCATCGGTCAGATTCCGGTAGGAGGTGTTGTAGCTGCGGAAGGTGTTATTCACCCAGCCATGCATTCGGCTGATATTTGCTGCTCTGTGATGATGACCTCCTTTGGGGATGTAGATCCAGTAGAGGTGCTGGATGCAGCCCATAGAATCACCCACTTTGGAGGAGGCGGAAGGAGAGACCTCTTTGATCTGCCTAAAGAATTAGAAGATCGTATGCTGGGAAACTACTTCCTGAGAGGAAATAGAAGCATCCAACTTGCCAAGACTCACCTGGGAACGCAGGGAGACGGGAACCATTTCCTGTATGTGGGGAGATCCGAAAGTACTGGAGAAACCATAATGGTGACCCACCACGGAAGTAGAGGGTTTGGGGCAAATCTCTATAAGCATGGGATGAAGGTGGCAGAAGCATTTAGACAGCAAATGTCGCCAAAAACTTCTAAAGCCAATGCATGGATTCCTTATGCGGAAGAAAAAGGGAAGCATTATTGGGAAGCCTTACAGATAGTGAGAGAATGGACTAAGCTAAACCATACCGTCCTTCACCAAACTACCTGTAACGCCCTTGGGAAAGATCCGACTGATCGTTTCTGGAATGAGCATAACTTTGTGTTTAAGGATGGAAACACCTTTTACCATGCAAAGGGAGCTACTCCACTGGATGATAAGTTTGTACCTGACTCTAAGGAGGGTCTGAGACTGGTGCCATTGAACATGGCTGAGCCAGTATTGATTGTTAGAGGAGAAACCACTTCCACCAATCTGGGTTTTGCGCCACACGGTGCCGGAAGGAATGTGAGCAGAAGCCAACATAAGCGTAAGAAGGCAGGAATCTCTGAAGAGCAGATCTTCGCGGAAGAAACTAAAGGGCTGGATGTGAGATTTTTCTCCGGAGAAATAGACATCTCAGAGCTTCCTTCCGCCTATAAAGATGCTAACATGGTACAGGCTCAGATGAAGGAGTTTGGGTTGGGAGAAGTAGTAGATAGAGTAATGCCATACGGCTGTATCATGGCAGGAGACTGGCAGAAACATGCTGCATGGAGGAGAAAGAAGCGTAAGAAGAAAATGAAGAGATAAGCTCCTGTGAAAGGGACTAGAATGAGCTCATTCTAGTCCCTTTTTTCATGGTATTAAGAATAAATTTCTGACTTAAGAGCATCAATAAGATTTCTAACTGGATCAAGCATTGGCAATACATCTTCACTTGTAAAATCAAAAAAGTCGCCATAATCTCCTTTCTGACGCCAATCAAATAAGTCTGCATATGTCTTCGCAAATGTATACTCCAGTTTTTGCGACTTAATGAAATGTAGAAAAAACTGGGTCTTTACCCCGCTATGAGTTTTGGTAGGAATTTGTGAATGTACTAATAAGGCAGATACTGCATAATAAGCAGCGTAATAAAGACGATTGACAGCTGAATTCCATTTTTCATTCTCTACGAGTAGTTCTACTACTTGAAAAACTTCTTCAGCTTTTTCTAATCTGTAGGCTACATATTGAGACCGGTCTTCTGGCTTCATAGGAGAATACCGTCAGCACTAACATTCTTATAAAGAGGGGTAACCGAGTGCTTACTAGTCCATTCATCTTTAGCATATACAATAGTAGAGATTGCTATTCCAAAAGATATTTCTAATTCTAGCATTTTATGCCTGAACCTTTGTTCTACCCGGATATCAGATGGATATGGAAGCAAAATCAGAACATCCCAGTCAGATTCAGATTGAGCATCTCCTCTAGCCTGAGAACCGAACAAAATTACCTCAGCCTTAGGTTCTAGGCTTTTGATGTTCTGTTTGATGTTCTTTTTTATTTCTTCCATACTGAAAAATACACTGATTTTCCTTCATATTCAACGAGGAAGTACGCGAATAAGTTAAGGCCTACTGTCGACACATATCTATTCCCTATATTTGTGTATGGGCAGGATACCGACGCACATAGTAGATCAGATTTACAACGTCATGGATATAGTGGAGGTGGTATCTGATTATATGCCCCTCAAAAAGCGTGGCGCCAACTACTGGGCGCTCTCCCCATTCTCTAATGAGAAAACGCCTTCTTTCGCAGTAAATCCTGTCAAAGGCATATTTAAAGACTTCAGTTCTCAAAAAGGCGGGAATGCCATCACCTTTCTGATGGAGATGGAAGGTTATGATTATGTAGAAGCGTTAAAGCATCTGGCGAAGCGCTATAACATAGAAATAGAGGAGGAAGAGGATAATCCGGAAGCCAAGATTCAGCGTGATAAACGGGAGAGTCTTTTCATCGTCAATGAATTTGCGGCACGCTGGTTTCAGGAGCAGCTTACCCAGACAGAAGTCGGCAAGAATATTGGTCTTAGTTACTTTAAGGAAAGGGGGCTACTCCAGACCACCATAGATACTTTCCAGCTGGGCTATGCACCAGATAGCTGGGACAGCTTTGTGAAAGCAGCAGAGGAGAAGCAGTATAATGAAGAGTACCTGACGGAGTTGGGATTATGTAGCCGCTCTCAAAAAACAGATAAGCTCCTGGACCGCTTTAGGGACAGAGTAATGTTTCCCATTTCTAACCAGATGGGGAAAATAGTAGGCTTTGGTGGCCGTATCATGGGAGACCGTAAGGATGTAGGGAAATACATCAATTCTCCTGAATCCTCCATCTATCACAAAAGCCAAATACTCTACGGTCTTCACCTGGCTAAGAAAGCGATACGTGAGAAGGATCTCTGTATTCTCACGGAAGGATATATGGATGTCATTCTCCTATATCAGAATGGCATTCAGAATGTAGTGGCTTCTAGTG
>JBCDBC010000515.1:0-4709 GCA_039184535.1 Bacteroidota bacterium
AACAGCACAAGCACAGAATTATACTACAGCCGTAGGTGCCCGTCTGGGTTCTCCCATATCTTTATCTGCTAAACACTTTCTGAATGAAACCAGTGCCGTAGAAGGATTTGTGGGTACTCGCGGATGGGCTACCTATCGCTGGTTTGTAGTAGGTGGTGCTTATCAATACCACAGGCCCATAGAAAGTGTGGATAATCTGCAATACTATTTCGGGGCTGGTGCCTCTGTATTTTTCTGGACTTATGATTTCGACTTTGGTCCAGAGCAGAATTTTTCTACAACCTCTTTCGGAATCCAAGGCTATCTGGGATTAGAATATACCCTAGAAGACACCCCTTTGAATTTTACCATAGACTGGGTACCCACTATTTTTGTAGGAGATGCTCGGCTTACAGGATTTGGGGCAGGATATGGGGCAGTAGGTGTCAGATACATTCTGAAGTAAACCTACTTTGATAATAGATACCAGCCAGCCTAATCTCAGGCTGGCTTTTTTTTCTCCTGGATAACTTCCAGGGCCTTTTGGATATGACCGTCAATATTCATTTGTGATGCAAAGCGCATCTGAACGATGCCTTCAGGATCTATCACAAAAGTCTCTCTTCCGGGTAACAAACCAAACAAGCTGCTGCTGACGCCATATAATTTCCTCACCTTCTGCCCTCTGTCGCTTAGCAGATTGAAAGGGAGTTTTCTCTTTTGGCTAAAAGCCAAGTGAGAAGAAGTAGAATCACTACTTACCCCAATCACTTCTGCCCCATTATCTACAAATACTTCATAGCTGTCTCTGAAGGCGCAAGCCTCTGCTACACAGCCGGGAGTTTCGTCCTTAGGATAGAAATACAACACCACCCATTTCTTTCCTTTGAAATCAGTAAGACTGATCATTTTATTATCCTGGTTCTTAAGAGAAAAGTCGGGGGCCTGTGAACCGGTACTCAATTTTTGCATACAGCTAGAGGATTAGTAAGCACATTATTTGCTTTATAACTGGTCTATACGGGAAAGGGTTTTTAACGAGAATCTGAAATTCTTGACCTTTCACATATTATAAGCTGATTAGCCAACGTTAAGACAATAACCTAAAATTTTCACATGAAACAATTCAACTCATTACTTTTCGCGGCACTTTTGTGCGTTTTCGGGCTTTCTGGCCTACATGCCCAGGTGTGTACTCCAGATGCTTCTGTAGGGGATGTGCCCGGACTTTATCCTGACACCTTAGTTAACGGTCAAATAGGCACTGCCTACAACCAGGTAATTAGTGTAGTCATTCCTAAGGATACTGCTTTGTCTGTAGGAGGATTTGACATTTCACTAGATATCTGCTCTTTCAAGCTGGATTCCATTCCGAATCTACCAGCAGGAATGTCCTTCGAGTGTGATCAGGAAGATTGCCTGTTTGTAATAGATCACTCTGATACTAGCACTCTAAGAGGATGTGTACTGCTTAACGGTACACCAGAACAGGTTGTAGGTCCTGATGACAGCTTACAAGTATATGTAAGTGTAGTAGCAGGTTCAGTAGACACCACTACCTTTGAATGTACTCCATTAGATATTCCTGGACTTGAAGACTTCACCACCATCCTTTTCAAAACTCAACTGAAGATAATTGACCCAAATGCCACTTCTATTGATGAGGCTTTCGAGAAAGAATTAAACATTTCTCTTTATCCTAATCCAGCTAGCGGAAGCAGTACACTTTCTTATCAGCTTGAGAATTCTGTTAACATTAAGGTTGAACTACTGGACCTTATGGGTAGAGTAAACCAGACTGTATTTGAAGGTAGACAAGCTGCGGGAAGTGTTACGCAGGACATTCAGTTGGCAGGATTAAGTACTGGTTGGTATATGGTGAGAATCACCAGAAATGACCAGGCTCAGTTCAGCAAATCCCTTTGGGTACAGAACTAAGACATTTAGATATCCCCCTGTTATGAAACCATAGCAGGGGGTTTCCTTAGGGAGAAATCCCGTATATTAAGCCTTATCCACCAATTTTTTTTGTATGAAATCCTTAGCTCTTGTACTACTTTCATTAGTAGCTCTCCACTTTTCTGCCTTTTCTCAATCTCTTCAAATTAGCGGTACCCTTACTGACAGCATCACAGCTGAACCTCTTCAGGGTGCTTCTATCAGCATTCCATCAGTGCGTCAAGGTACATTTACAGACGAAAAAGGAGATTTCTCTCTAAACATTTCTTCCTATGAGAATGAAACCATAGAAATCGCCTTTACTTTTTCTGGCTATCAGCGCATCCAAAAAGCATTTAAGGTTCAGGGAGAATCCCTCAATATATCCCTTAGACTTACGCCAATTTCCTTTACCACAGATGATGTAGTTATTACAGCCAGCAAAGGACTGGAACAGAGACAGTCTGATGTTACCAACTCCATCGCCGTTATTAAGCAGGACGCTATCAACTTACAGGCAGTTCCTGATATAGAAAGGGTCATTACCCAGATACCCGGTGTAGACAACCTGGACGGACAGGTGAACATCCGGGGAAGTTCGGGTTACGCCTTTGGGACTGGAAGTAGAGTAATGGTGATGCTAAATGGATTACCTATGCTAAGTGCTGAGGGTGGGTCTGCTCAGCTAAGCCTGCTACCCGTAGATAATATTTCCAGAATTGAGGTGCTTAAAGGCGCCAGTTCTGTCCTCTACGGCTCTGGTGCCATGGGTGGGGTGATCAACGTAATCACACAAGAGCCCAGTGAAAAGCCCAGAACTTCTATCAGGCTCAGAGGGGGCTTCTTCGACCAGCCTTCCAACCCGCTCCTAGACTGGGATGGAGATGCCTCTGCCTACCAATATAGTGCTCACATCTTCCATAGCCGTAAAATAGGGGACTTCAACCTCAGCCTACATACTGACCTGATCAAAGACTCCGGCTACAGACAGGGAACAGACAAAGAACAATTCAGAGGGTACTTCATGGGGAGTTATACGCCCAAGGCAGTACCTGGCCTGGAAATAGGCTTAAACTTCAGCGCCTTGGTGGACTCAGGAGGGGCGATGCTATACTGGGCCAGCTACTTACCGGATACCCTCAATCCGGGCACCGCGGATGAAGAAGTCAGAAGAGGTGCCCTAACCCCTACTTCAGATCCGGCAGGGTACAGACTGGACTTCGACCGTAAATTTGCCTTTGATCCCATGATCAAATACCTCTCCCCCAACGGAAATCTTTTCTGGTACCGTGGTAGACATCTGAATAACATCAACGAGAACAACACCGGACAAAGCAACAACAACCTGCTCTCCTTCCACGACTTTCTCTTCCAAACTACCCTGGCTGACAAGATCAACTGGGTATCAGGAGCTACCTATCAGTTCTCCCGTGCGGAAGCGGATAGTCTATTCTCAGGAAGGAAGACAGGAAATTCTTTTGGCGTATACACACAGTTTGATGCTAAATTTGGGAAGCTGAATACCAGCTTGGGCTTCCGACTGGAAACCGTCCAAATAGATAGCCTTGAAAGAGAAACAGAGCCTATCTTCCGTGCAGGCCTTAACTATGCGCTGGCAGAAGGTACTAATATACGTGCCTCTTTCGGGCAGGCCTTCAGAGTCCCTACGGTAGCAGAAAGATTTACTACCACTACAGGTGGGGGCGTATTAATAGCGCCTAATCCGGACATAGACTCAGAGACAGGTTATACCTGGGAAGTAGGGCTTAGACAAGGGTTTAAATCTGGAACTGGGAAAAAGAGATGGTTGGGGTATATAGACGCCGCCTACTTCTTCATGCGATTTGAAGACATGGTGGAGTTTGGCGTAGACGGTATAGGCCCAGACCTAAGTGTATTTTTCTCCTCCGTGAACCTGGCCAATGCCCGTATCCCTGGCGTAGAGATCACTACCCAGAACAGTTTCCAGCTAAATAAGTGGAGATTCCTACTCTCTGGAGGAGTAACATGGATAGAACCAGAAGACCTGGATGCAGTGCCTGCTGAGAGACAGCTCATTCTGAGTGATGTGGAAGAAAATCCTATCCGACTATTAGATATTCTTGACCCGGATCTTATAGACCAGCCTAGCTTCCTGAAGTATCGAAATAAATGGACTACTCGTTTCTCAGCTACAGCTTCTTATGATAGGTGGTCGCTGAGCACCAACTTTAGAAACAGAAGCTTCCAGGAAAACATTGATCAGTATCTGTTTGTGGTAATTCCTGGCTTGCAGGATTTCAGGGAAAAGCACCCAAATGGAGATACAGTCTGGGACTTCATTCTCAGTTATAAGATCTCTAAGGAGCAGACCCTTTCCTTGAATGTAGACAATGCATTTAATGAGGAATACCTGGTAATTCCTGGATTCCTTGCCGAGCAACGCAAGTTTAGCCTTCAGTATGCCGTACGCTTTTAGCAATAAATTGGCATAAGAACAGGCTTTGGCTACTTTTGCAGCTAATCTACCTTAGGATGACAAGTATGTTTAGCTCCATAGTTCCGCTCGACAGATACAATTGGGAACTTTGCCTGGAAATTAAGCTTAGTGTTCAGCAGGAAGCCTTTGTTCCTTCTGTCTTGTATTCGTTGGCGCAGGCTCGCTTTGAGCAATTGGTGCCCTACGGCATCATGTACAAGGAGCAGATGGTAGGTTTCATCATGTATGGGGAGTTTGCAGGGATCTGCTGGATTAACCGTATCCTCATAGATAAGGACTTCCAACGAATGGGCATAGGAAGTAAGGCCGTTCA
>JBCDBC010000516.1:0-4707 GCA_039184535.1 Bacteroidota bacterium
CTAGAGAAAGCAAGAAAAAACGAAGATATTACCCAAAATTCTTAAACTCTGAAATCCCAATAATTAACCTGTTCATTCTAACATATAAAAATGGAGTAAAGGAAGTAATGTTCGGCTGGGCCTATAGCAATGACAGACCATTTGAGGGAGTTTTCATATCAAATGATTTTAATATTGTTCAATATATGTCTATGTATTTTGAAAGTATTTTTTTTATGGGAAAAGAAATTGGTAGTAATGAATAGACTTTGAAAAATCATGAATAAGTCAATTGAGGACTAATCCACTTGCTAGAAATTCAGTTTATAGAAGACTGAGTAGCTATTTAATGATCTAGTGCCTCACCCTTATTTCCCCATTTTTTGTAATTTAAGATATGGACCGACTGCTCAATTCCGCTATTGGCATCATATGCCTGTTATTGGGGGCGTGCACCCAAGGGCCACAAACCCAAACACTTTCCTCAGAACAATTAAACCAGCAATCCTCTGAACTCATCCCCCAATTTGAGTGGGCGGAAGGCTTTGAGCTGGAACTGTTTGCCATAGAACCCCTGGTGAGTGATCCGGTGGCTATGGAGATCACGGAAGAAGGACGGATGTTTGTGGTGGAAATGCATGGCTATCCGCTGGATGTTTCCGGCACGGGGGTCATACGAGAGCTGATAGATACGGATGGGGATGGCTATCCAAACAAGAGTGAGGTTTTTGCTGACAAGCTGACCCTGCCTACAGGCATCATGCGATGGAAAAAGGGCTTTCTAGTTCCTGATGCACCGGACCTTGTATACCTGGAAGACAGTGATGGAGATGGGAAGGCAGATAAGCGAGAGGTTATTCTCACAGGCTTCGCGAGGTCTAACCCTCAGCACAACTTCAATACGCCCCTTTACGGACTGGATAACTATATCTATCTGGCCAATGAGTATTTCATCACCACCCGCGATTATGCGGACATATTTGGAGATGAGGGCAGCGAAATATTCTTTCCAGCTCATCCTGAAGGTCCGAGACTTCCTGCCAATGCCAACGATCAGTCGGTGCGCTTCCATCCTGATAAGCAGGAGCTATACATGACCTCCTCCAATACTCAATATGGGCACACCTTTGATCCGTGGGGGCGGTACTTTCAGACGTCCAATGCCTCTCACCTCTACCATGAAGTGATAGATGCCTCTTACCTGGAAAGAAAGCCAGAACTATTGGTAGCAGATGCCCAGCAGTATGTACCTACGTATGGTCATCCCATAGAAGTATTTCCCATTACCCAGAATCCACAGCATCAGTTGTTGACAGACATAGGGACTATCACCTCCGCTTGTGCCATCACTTGGTATCAGGGAGGAAGCTTTCCAGAATCTTTTAATGATGTGGTCTTCACAGCAGAGCCTACGCATAATCTGGTGCATGCTGATAAAGTGATGCCCAATGGAGCTACCTTTTCTTCTACGCCTCTTTCTCCAGAGAAAGCTTTTCTCGCATCTAAGGATCCGACCTTCCGACCTGTCTCTCTTTATACTGGACCTGATGGAGCCATGTATGTATTGGATTATCATCGGCAGATCATTGAACACCCAGAATGGATGGCAGAATCTGTCAATCAGTCTGGTGAACTCTATGAAGGAAATACGCAGGGAAGGATTTACAGAATCTATCCCAAAGGAGCTAGCCCCTCGAAAAGCAGTACCCCTCTAGCTTCCCAAACTCCAGAAGAATGGGTAGATCATTTATCACATAAAAACCTTTGGTGGCGTAAGAATGCTCAACGCTTACTGGTAAACCGGAAGGATGTATCAGTCAAAGCGCTGCTAGAAGCTAAGGCAAGAGATGATCAGGATGGCCTGGGTCAATTACATGCCCTATGGACGCTTCAGGGACTAAACTCTCTGGAGCCCACACTCATCAGAAAAGCGCTAGCCTCACCTACTGCTGGTGTTAGAGAGAATGCCCTTAAATTATTGGAAGCCTCTGGAGAAAAGTTGGAGGTATGGATGACTGACTTAGCTCCATTAGCAGAAGATCCTGACTCAAGGGTTCGTTTCCAACTGTTGTGTACCCTGGGTTCTGTAGAGGAAGCCCAACAGCTAGTACAGAATATGCTATTCGAGGACATAGCGGATCCATGGACCTCACTCGCTGCCTTTTCTTCTCCTATGCTGAAACCCGCCAATCTATTTGCACAAGGAGTAGACCTGCTGGGAGAAAAAGAAGTCCCGGGGGCAGAGGCTTTCTTTGGCACCTTGGGTTCTGCTTTAGTGCTAAGTGAGGGTGAAGAGGAAAGAAAGGATATTCTCCAGCAAGTATTAGCACCCGGAAACGCCTACTGGAAAGCGCCCTTACTTTCCGGCATGCACAAAGTGCTGCGTTACCAAGCAGGAGAATTCTCTCTGGATGAAGAAAGCTATACGGCTCTGTTAGCTACTGCCTTGGGAGAATCTAATCCCATGAGAGATGAGGCCAGAAAGCTCCTGAGTATCATGGAAACCCCTGAAGGGGTAGAACTCTCAAAGGTCTTAACACAGGCAGAAACCATTGCGCGTGAGCATACCTATCCGGATGCCAGAAGAGCTGATGCAGTGGCCCTGCTTGCTATAGTATTGCCGGATTCTTATGATGACACCTTTATCTCTAATCTACAGTTTCAGGTCCCTCAGCCCTTACAAGTGGCCGCAGTAGAGGGACTGGGGCAGCTATCAGAAAACCGCGGTTGTAGTCATATGCTCTCTCAGTGGGCACACCTGACACCAGAAGTACGTTCCCTGGCAGTGGACCAATTCATGGGAGAGCCCGATCGTATGCGTATGTTACTCTCAGCCATTAAGGAAGGCGTAGTTCAATCGGCGGCTTTAGGTTGGCCCAGAACCGTGAGACTGATGAACAACGACTATCCAGAGATCAAGCAGTATGCGAGAGAAATTCTGGCGCCAGAAGAAGAAAATCAGGAGGAAGTATTAGCCCGCTATGAGGAAGTTCTCTATGAAGGACAGGCAAGTCAGGGATTATCTGTCTACCAACAACAGTGTGCCGTTTGCCACACCTATAAAGGGAAGGGGAATATTGCATATGGGCCTGATCTGGCCTCTTTGCGGAATAGACTAGCCAGTTCCCTTCTGCATGACATTCTGTACCCGAACAGAGCCATTGCAGACGGGTATGAGGTATGGTCAGCGAAAACTCAGGCAGGTAAAGAGTGGATAGGAATTATTTCTAAAGAAACGGCCTCCACCATTACCCTCAGAAGTGCCGATGGATCTGAACAGACCCTCAGTCGGGATCAGATAGAAGAGCTGACTGTCCTACCCTACTCAGGTATGCCAGCCGGCTTAGGTGAGGCTATCTCACCCAGGGAGATGGCGGATCTAATTGCTTTTATCAAGGAAGGGGATGCGTCTCTGTTGGCTTCGAACTAAGAAAGAGACTACTCTTTGCCTTTAAAGTGAGCGTAAAAGCTCAGAATAATGGCGGCAGAAGAAACGAGTGTCATCACAGTTCCAGGAACAAAGTTCACAAAACCTCCCAGGTCCATAAAAAGAAAGTATCCTAGGTCGGCCAGTCCCCCTGTGATAGCAGCCAGAAAGATGGCATTGCTGTTTCCCCGCCAAACAAAAAATGCACATAGGAAGGTAACAGCCCCTATCCATAAGAGATTAAATCCATGCTGTCCTATGACCCCACCGGCAGCTTTGGGATAGTCCATTTGAATAGTTGCTGGGTCCACAGCATCAGCTATTCCAGAAACTGCCCCCGCAATGTCTTCCGAGAACACAAAATTTATGGTCATAACTCCGGCGAAGATGTGGACGAGTCCCCAAATGATCCATAGGACTGCCGCAATTTTAAGTAGGATGGAAAATCGATTCATGGTGATGGTTTTGATGTGTGGCTTACTTAACTCATTAATTTCACCAATAAGACCCACCCTTGCATTCACCTGGATTAATAAATGACGCCATAAATCGCTAACTAGCCCCCATTCTAAGCCATTATACCATATTGACATGCTGAAAAAACTTTTCGTCTATGGGAGTCTGGGGCCGGGTCGTCCCAATGAACATATCATTTCCAGCATAGGAGGGAGCTGGCAAACTGCCAGCGTAAGGGGTAACCTCTATGAAGAAGGTTGGGGAGCGGCTATGGGCTTCCCAGGCCTCATAATGGATGAAGAAGGAGAAGTAGTGAATGGCTTTGTATTCTCCTCGGAGAACTTACCAGAGCACTGGGAAAGACTGGATGCTTTCGAGGGAGAAGCTTATGAGCGGGTGGTAGCAAAAGTTTTACTTGAGAATGGTACAAGCGTAGATGCCTACCTCTATGCCTTAAGAAGGAAATAACCTAGAGTGGAAATGTCGACTGCCTTTATGCGTATAGGCAAGTGATACTGAAAACTAGGTATGCCATAAAAACAGTAAGAATTTTGTACGCTTATTGAGGGGATACTCCCCATTACCCTTCTAAAGTCTCCCACTACTGCCCGTGTATAGGTAGATATCATTCAGATAAGCTATCTTCTATCTGATAATTCTAAGTTCAGAAAGACATCCCTCTCGAATAGTCAGCAAGAATTAACCATCTATGACTCATGTATTTATGGAATTTCCTATCTTTTGAATAAGTATCCTTTCTTACAGTCTGACACAACCCTAATACTGTCGCCATGAGCCTGCTATTTCTAGCATATGCAAATCACCAGGAAGCTCCACTAGCTAGC
>JBCDBC010000517.1:0-4682 GCA_039184535.1 Bacteroidota bacterium
ACTCAACTTAAGAAGACCTCAATAATCAACCTAAAATGCGAAACTACTTGTATGTATTGTTGGCCTGTACACTTATGCTTTCTACGCTAAGTGTCATGCAGGGACAATCCAGAAAAAAGAAGAAAGAAACGAATACGCCTACTTTTACCCTAGAGAAAGAATATTTGCAGGCCATGAAGTGGAGAAATATTGGCCCCTTTAGAGGAGGAAGGTCCACTACCGTAAGCGGAGTAGTTCAGGACCCTCAAACCTTTTACATGGGATCTACCGGAGGAGGGGTGTGGAAAACTACAGATGGTGGTGCTGTGTGGAGAAATGTTTCAGACGGGTACTTTAAGACTGGCTCTATAGGAGCAATAGCCGTTTCTGCCTCTGACCCTAATGTAGTAGTGGTGGGAACAGGGGAAGCACCCATACGAGGTGTGATGACCTCCCATGGAGATGGAGTGTACCTTTCCACAGATGCCGGAGCTAGCTGGAAAAATGTGGGACTAAGTAAAGTCAGACAAATTTCCAAGGTGAGAATCCACCCTACTAATCCCAACATCATCTACGTAGCAGCCCAAGGATCTCCTTATGCACCTACTAAGGAAAGAGGGGTCTACAGAAGTATGGATGGAGGAGAAAGCTGGGAGCAGGTGCTATATCTGAATGAAACCAGCGGGATTTCCGACTTAAGCATGGATGTGAAAAATCCACGTATCCTTTATGCTGCTTTCTGGGACCACCAAAGATATCCATGGAGAATGGAGAGTGGGGGAGAAGGGAGTGGCATCTGGAAATCTACTGACGGAGGGGATAACTGGACTAAGTTGGAGAAAGGACTCCCTACCAAAGTGATGGGAAAAATTGGGGTAGCGGTTTCTCCCGCCAATCCCAACAAAGTGTATGCCATCATAGAATCAGACCAGGGTGGACTGTACAGATCTGATAATGGCGGGAAAGAATGGAAGCTGATTAATTCTGACAGAATCCTTAGGGCGCGCTCGTGGTACTATATGCACATGTTTGCTGATCCGGTAAATCCTGATAAGATCGTGGTGCTAAATGCCCCCTTTATGCAGTCTATGGATGGAGGAAAAACCTTTAAGCGTATCATGACTCCTCATGGAGATAACCATGACCTTTGGATACATCCTGTAAATCCTGATGTCATGATCAATGCGAACGACGGTGGCGCCAACATCAGCTATAATGCAGGGAAAACCTGGAGTACGCAGAGTAACCAACCTACCGCCCAGTTCTACCGTGTAAACGCAGATAACAGATATCCCTATTGGGTATATGGGGGCCAGCAGGATAATTCTTCCGTGGCTATTCCATCAAATTCTTTTGATTCTGGTATCCAAAATAAAGACATGCATTCCGTGGGAGGATGTGAAAGTGCCTATACTGCCTTTGATCCGGATAACCCACGCTATGTGTATGCAGGTTGTTATCAGGGGATCATCTCAGAGTACGATCAAGAGATGGACTACTCCAAGGATGTGATGGCTTATCCCTTTTTAGGATTGGGTGAAGACCCCGCTAACATGAAATATCGTTTTAATTGGAATGCTCCTATTCATGTATCTCAGCATAATTCATCTGTCATCTACCATGCCGGAAATAAGCTGTTGAAATCTACAGATAGAGGTGTTTCATGGGAGGAGATTAGCCCTGATTTGACCAGAAATCTACCTGAGCATATTGTGCGTGGAGGAGGACCTATCACCAATGAAGGGGCAGGAGGTGAGAACTACCATACGCTCATGTATGTGTCTGAATCCCCTGATGATGCTAACATCTTGTGGGCAGGTGCTGATGATGGCTTACTTCACATTACCCGAGATGGTGGGGAAAACTGGACGAACATAACTCCTCCGGGTGATCAGGAAGGTATGATCAATAGTATAGAACTAGTGGTAGGAAGTCCTGGTAAAGCTTATGTAGCCTTCAACAGATATAAGTTTAACGACTTTACCCCCCATGTGTGGGTAACAGAAGACTACGGTGCCAGCTGGGAAGATAGAACAAACGGGATTGCAGAAGAGGCCCATGTAAGAGTAATCAGACATGATCCCGCCAGAAAGGGCTTATTATATGCCGGTACAGAAACAGGCATGTACATATCCTATGATGATGGAATGAACTGGCAGCCTTTCCAGTTAAATCTTCCCGTAGTGCCTATCACAGATATGAAAGTACACATGGGAGACTTGGTACTAGCTACCCAGGGGAGAGCCTTCTGGATTCTAGATGACCTCAGTCCAGTGAGAATGCTGGATGAAGAGAAGAGTCAGAAAGCCCTCTTGGTATATCCTTCAAGAGATGCTTATCTGGTAGATGGGGTGAGAAGAGACTCCATGCCTGACAGGGGAACCAATCCTGATAATGGAGTGGTGTTATACTACAGCCTGGGAGACCCTGCTGATAGCCTAACCCTGTCTGTTGATATTATGAACTCAGATGAGGAGGTAGTATATGCATTCTCAAGTAAAGAAAAGAATAAAGCTAAGCAGGCTACAGCTAAAAAAGGCCTGAATAAGCTGGTATGGAACCTGAGATATGAATCCTATAAGATGCCTAAAGGGATCATGACCTTGGGAGGAAATACGGGACCTAAAGTTGGCCCTGGTACCTATCAGGTGAAAGTGAGATACGGAGAGGATAGCACTAGCCAAATGGTCAAGATTCTTCCTAATCCCAAGTGGAAACTTAGTGAAGACGCTTTTGCTGAGCAATCGAAAGTCATGAAAGAGCTAAGAGAAGCTACCGTCAATCTGTTTGATCAGGTGAATGATCTTACCTACATCAAAAACCAGATTAAGAGCTTTACAGATAGGAAAGACTGGGAAGATTCCACCCTATCAGAAATGGCCAAAACGGCCACCCAGAATCTGGACAGCTTGGTAAATACCATGGTTCAGCCTAAACAGAAAACCTTCCAGGATGTGATCAACTTCCCTAATCAGCTAAATGCTAAGCTGATGAATATGCAGCGTACCATTGATGGTATCATGCCCCCATTAACGCAAGGGCAGAAAATGCTATCTGGAGAATTGTTAACAGAATGGAGAGAGAAGGAAGCAGCTATTAAGAAATACCTGGAAACAGATATTGACGCACTTAACGAGAAGATAAAGGAGATAGACTTACCCTTCTTCGCTACTGAGAAGGAAGAGAGTACCTATTAGAGGTCTCATCTTCATGACTTAACATTTGGGCCATGCTAGTTCGCTAGTATGGCCCAAGTTATGTTGGGTTTTAAACTGGCCACGGATACACCTATAAGCTCAAATGGAAGAATTAGCTTCTCAAGTTCATTATATATTTCCCCTCTTGGGAGGGGTAGGGGTGGGTCAAATGGCCGGTAAATAACATCATACTACTTCTCAACTTATTATGATAGACTGGATTTGTCCAATTGACAAAAGATTAAGCTCCGTAACCCACCTCTAAATCTCCTCCCAAGAGGAGAATCTTTCCATATTCAGATGGGTAGGTCGAAAGGCATCTCGGATCTCCTACGGAGTATCTTTCTTACCGTGTGATTAGTGAGAATTCGTTTATTCGTGGCTTGTCCTCGAAAGAATTAAGGGATTCTTCCTACCATTCCAGCCTCATAAATACATTAGGGGTAAATCCGAGCATCCTCTTACGGGTCTCTCTAATTCTGGGGAGAATATCGTCCTCATTTATCTCTATGGCGTAATTAACTCCAAAGTAATTGTCCTGGTTAAAGAGATTAAAGACAGATACCCCAAACTTGGCTTTGAGTGGACGCACCTTACCGATTAGGGCAGTGTAATTAGCAGCTATATCCACTCTGGAAGTACTTGGAAGCCTGGCGGAGAAAAACCCATTTGCCTCACGGAAAATCCCGTTATGATTGTCAAATGCCTCTTCAGGTTCGTTAGCAAAATTTTCCAGTGAGTAAGGGATCGCTCTATCAGGTTTGCCAGATTCTCTTCCTACTACTAAGGGAGTATAGGGTCTTCCACTACTGAAAGATAATTGGGCAGAAAAATCCCAATTCTTGGAGGAGTAAACGTGCGTCCAGCTTCCTATGTGTCGTATGTCATGAGGAGCTGGTACATTTCCAGAGACATCCTCAATACCCGGAAAATTATAAGTCACCTGCCCTAGTGAATAGCTAAGCCAACTTTGGTACTTACCCCATTTTTTCTTTACCCAAACATCTAATCCCCTAAGGTCCCCGCTACCCTTTGACAGCTCAGTATCTTGCTGAACTTCTCTGAATTCTTCCACCAGTTTAATGAAGGCAGCCATGGTATTATTAACCTTCCTATGATAGGCAGAAACTTCTACTTGCCAGTCATCCTGATTCCATAAGGCAGAGGCACTCAGGTGCCTACTAGTTACTACAGGCAGATCTCCCTCATCATCTTTGTAAGCAGTGACCCATACCCCTTCCCCTACAGAGATATCATTATAATCTATAACCTGATAGTTGTACTGTATGAATCTTCCAGCAGATATCTTGAGCCTTAGTGAGGGGATGGGGAAGTAAGAGGCTGAGATTCTGGGCTCCCAATAATTCTCCCCTAGACTACCAATGTTATTGAAGCGAATCCCTGACTTTATATACCATTTTTGTAAGCGCAGTTCGTGTTGTAGGTAGGGAGAAATAACTTGATTTAAGGTAGTGTCAGGCCCGTAAATCCACTGTCCATCTGGCC
>JBCDBC010000518.1:0-4679 GCA_039184535.1 Bacteroidota bacterium
ATGCAAGAGAAAATAATTTTTATAGAAAATTTTTCTCATGGACTTTCGTTAAAAAGTAGTAATATGGTAGTAAGGGAAGGCATTGAGGTGGATCGCCAAATTTTTTCATAGCCTACACATATTTCCTTTTAGCGCTTTGGTCATAAATGACCACCAACTAAGTTCTGTTTGATTTGGAGCAGAACATGACTTGCTATATCCACGATTTTTTTGCGCCTTGAGTAAAGTCTGAGAGGGTATGGACTTTTTATTTACACATACCGAAGTGTGCTGAACATGAGGAATTCAAGAGATTGGGATTTTTATTTCTGCAGCCTGGAATCACAGCCAGCGTCTATAATGGTTAACCTTGCACAAAAACATATATACACCCAAGAAGAAACCCCTCATTTACTAAGTTTAAGGGTCCCTCTTCTTCATCCTAATGAATACGGTCTTACCTCTTATCAAGAAGCAGAAGCGCTTTACCTGATGGAGGATCAAATAGCTGAACATATCATCTTTTACCTGGGGGCCAGATACGTGGCCAGACTTACTTCCAGGGGACAACGTGAATACTTCTATTATTGTAAGACAAAAATTGATGCAGATAATATCATAGAAGAGATCATGGGAGAATTTCCTTATTATCTATATGATTACCAACTGTACCATGACCCTGAATGGTCATTATATCACGAATTTTTGTATCCAACTCCTATGGACTATCAATCCATTCTTAACAGACATTCTGTTAATAAACTGGAAGAGATGGGAGATGTGTTGGTCAAACCTAGAGAAGTAACTCACACACTAGCTTTTCCCACTTTTCATGCCCTGCATTCTTTTACAGAAGAATTACAGGCAGAACAATTTGACGTAATAGATACATTTTGTGAAGAGAAAGCGGAAAAGAGCTTTGTCCTTGTCATGTCCAGAATAGATGCTGTGGATCAATATACCATTGATCAGCTCGTAGCCTGGATTCTGGAAACTGCCCAACGATTTGAGGGAAGTTATAGAGGATGGAAAACCAAGGTGATTAAGCGACAGCTTTTTGGTAGCGACTTCAGTTCCGGATTCTCAAACAATTTTTCCAGCTAGATGTAAACTAGTAGCATTCCTATGTATATATTTAGGCTAAATGCTACTACCTATGGAGAAAGAAGGATTTATCCCCTATACAAGAGAATCTTATGACCATGCGGAGATGATCCGCAGGTCCGAGGAATTTTATCAGTGGATGGACAGCAGGAGGTCTCTCCGTGTATTCTCTGATAAAGAAGTTCCCAGAGAAGTCATTGAGAATATCATTCAGGCTGCTTCTACAGCTCCTTCCGGAGCACATAAGCAGCCCTGGACTTTCTGTGCCGTTTCTGATCCTGCTATTAAAAGTAAAATCAGGGAAGCAGCAGAGAAGGAAGAGTATGAAAACTATCACGGAAGAATGTCTGACCGCTGGTTAGATGACCTGAAAGTATTTGAGACAGACTGGCATAAGCCTTTTCTGGAAATAGCCCCATGGCTCATCATCGTGTGTAAGCGGGCATTTGAAAAAGAAAACGGGGAAAAAACCAACAACTATTACGTCAATGAGTCGGTAGGGCTTGCCTGTGGCATGCTGCTAACAGCCATACACCATGCAGGCTTGGTGGCACTCACGCATACGCCTTCTCCCATGAACTTTCTGACCAAGATTCTGGAAAGACCGACCAATGAAAGACCCTTTTTACTAATCCCGGTGGGTTATCCCCCTGAGGATGCTACTGTCCCTGTACTAGGAAGAAAGAGCCTGGATGAAATGGCTGTCTTTTTTGAAGGAGAATCCAACTAACCACTTTGACAACTCTGGAGGCAAGCGTATTTTCAGTTTGTAACTGTCTAAGAGAAGGTGGTTACATACTGGCCTACAGGCTGATATACTGACAAAGCAAACACATCACTTATGGCAGTACAGGTAGGACGTTGGGATTGTCCGGTTTGTGGAACCAAGAAGATCTTGGGTCCTGAGACTCGTTGCCCAAATTGCGACTCTCCCAGACCAGAAAATGTAAAGTTTTACCTGACTGATGATGCAGAAACTGTCACTGACAGAGCAAGACTGAGAGCAGCTCGATCTGGTGCTGACTGGATTTGTGGTCATTGCCGAGCGCAGAATAAAGCCAAAGAGAGAATCTGCCACTCCTGTGGAAATCCTAAGGATAACCTCTCTGAAGATGTAGATCTGTCCGTCAAGGAATATAGCCTGGATGAGATTCCTGATTCTGGCACAAGACCAGAAGACATAGCTGGAGAAACCTACCGTCAGGCCAGAACTCGTCCAGGTTATGAACGAAAGCGTCCTAAAGGCCTGCTAGCCAAAATTCTATCCGTTCCTGCCTTCGCTGCCGTTTTATTCTTCCTTCTCAGAACTTTCCCTGCTACCATAGATGTGGAAGTAGTGAATCACCGTTGGGAAAGGAGCATACAGTTCCAGCACTATGAGCAGGTGAGAAAAGAAGAATGGAATGTCCCTTCTTCTGCTACCAATGTAGAATCCTTTAGAGCCATCCATCACTATGACCAGGTGTATGTTCGGACAGAGACGCGATATAGAACGGTAAGAGAACAGGTAGGGACAGAAAGGTACGTCTGTGGTAAACGGGATCTTGGGAATGGATACTTTGAAGATAAGTACTGTGATAAGCCTATTTATGAATCCCGGAAAGAAGCCTATCAGGAGGATATATATAAAGATGTACCTGTCTATAAGACCAAATACAGATTTAACGTCATGGAATGGGTGGCCAGTCCAGCCTATCTAAAACAGTTAGCCGAGGATAATCAATCTGCTCGCTGGCCAGAAATCCCCGGTACTGACACGAAGAACTGGAAAGAAGGTCAGCGTACTTCTACTTATTATTTACTGGTCCGGGAAGATGATGGAGATGAGCACCTGGAAAAAGTAAGTGAAGCCTGGTTTAACCGCTACTCCAAAGGTTCCACCCTCTCCGCCAAACGCTCCAGACTCATGGATATCTGGTACGGCCTGGCTGAGGAACAGAATTAAGTCATTATTTCTAGCTATTAAAACCGTGAGTGTGTACTTGATTGAGGACAGGAGTCCTCAACTATACCCTTGACAAGCAGGAGCTTATCAACCCTCATTTGCGTGCTGAACAAGCTCCCGCTTGTTCAGAAACTTGGTAAAGGACTCCTGGTCCTTTAATCTAAGTTTAAGAAGCTACCTGTTTGGCGCAGAACCCCTAAAGCTTCCAACTATTCTCCTATGGATCATCCTACACGGAATCCTTCTCATCTCTCACAAATGATAATTATTTACTAATCAGCTCACTGTAAATAGTAAATAATCACTATTTTAGCCCACCAACCTAAGAAATATGAAAATTACTAGGCTCCTGCTGATAGCCGGATTCAGCATTTTTTTCCAAACACACATTCTTTTTTCTCAAGAATCAGACTCCACTGATCAGGTCATGGAAGTCATAGATTCTGTTGAGACCATTTCCACTGATGTCTCTGTCGCTATCAATAGAGTAGGCTTAGACAAAAAAATCAACGACGGATTTGAGCCTTTCGGGAAAGGCGTAGGAGATGTTATTTTCTATGCACCAGTCATTGCAGAGGACATTCTCTATGCAGAAAAAGGAATTCTCAGGTCTGAAAAAAGTTTTTATAAGAATCCTCCATTTAAGGTAGACTATTCTTACGAAAATAAACCAGACTTCGACCTGATCTATACGGTCGAAAAACTGGCAGATGGTAACCTCCACATCTCTTACCCAAAGACCATTTCTGTTCCTCTGGGTGAGGAAATAGATATCCAGGGAAATAAGCTTACCGTTTCCGGCAATGGAGTTAGTGGAACTGAAGGAAAAGAAACCCTCAACTTATCGGTTACCTCTACAGCTTCTCTGGATGCCTATAGCTTTGACGCACTTGAGGTGGAGAAAGGAGTGGATGTGAGCGGCCTATCAGAAGTAGCCATTACTTATCCACATAAAGAATACCTGAAAGAAGGAGAAAGTGCAGAGGTGGCAGGCTTGAGTCTGACCGTAAATCCTAACGCTGACTCCTCTTTCGATCTTAGCCCCGGAAAGCAATACACTTTCCAGATGGTAGAGGTTACCTTCCTGCCCTTCATCATTATTATGCTTCTCCTGGGAGCCACCTTCTTCACCATTGCCTTCCGTTTCATCAACATCAGAAGGTTCAAAATGGCCATAGACATAGTAAGAGGGAAGTATGATGATCCTGATGATGAAGGAGAGGTTTCTCACTTCCAGGCACTTTCAGCTGCCCTTTCTGGAACCGTAGGTTTAGGGAATATCGCAGGTGTAGCTATAGCCATCTCCATAGGGGGTGCGGGTGCTACCTTCTGGATGATACTGGCAGGTCTACTAGGGAT
Organism: Bacteroidota bacterium; assembly: GCA_039184535.1. GTDB lineage: Bacteria > Bacteroidota > Bacteroidia > J057 > J057 > JBCBKZ01. The sequence continues at coordinate 4,388 of JBCDBC010000518.1, forward strand.
GTCCACCAAGTTTGTGGAATGTACCCTGGGGGTAAAATATAGAAAAATCAATGATCAGGGTGTGGTATCAGGTGGGCCTATGTATTACCTGAGTGAAGGCCTAGCCAATAAAGGTATGGTAGGCCTAGGAAAAGTAGCTGCCATCTTCTTCTCCATCATGTGTATTGGTGGTTCATTTGGAGGGGGTAATATGTTCCAGGTAAATCAGGCCTTCCATCAGTTTAAGCTGGTAACAGGAGGTGAAGATTGTTTTGCAGCAGGTTATGCCTGGGTGTTTGGACTGATCATGGCA
>JBCDBC010000519.1:0-4674 GCA_039184535.1 Bacteroidota bacterium
CGGTTTCTTTGTACGGGGAGGCGGGCTGGACCAAAACCTAATTCTTCTTGACGAAGCAGCAGTGTATAACCCTTCCCACTTACTGGGCTTTTTCTCTGTCTTTAATTCAGATGCCATTAAGGATGTTTCCCTCTACAAAGGGGGTATGCCGGCTGAGTATGGTGGCAGAGCCTCTTCTGTTTTGGACATCAGAATGAAGGAAGGGAATAAGAAGGAATATGATCTCTCTGGAGGAATAGGATTAATCTCTTCCAGACTGACAGTTGAAGGTCCCATTCAGAAAGACAAAAGTTCTTTTATCATCTCAGGGAGAAGAACGTATCTGGATCTTTTTCTAAATCTCTCCTCTGATGAGGCTATCTCTAATTCTAATCTCTTCTTCTATGATCTGAATACCAAAGCGAATATTCAGCTGGGAGAGAAAGACCGGCTTTTTGTATCTGGATACTTTGGGCAAGACAATTTCGGCTTCGGAGATGAGTTTGGTTTCAACTGGGGAAATGCCACAGGTACGCTTAGATGGAATCATTTATACTCAGACAGGTTATTCTCCAATACTTCTCTCATCTTCAGCAGATATACCTATGAGTTCAATTTCGGGACAGGAGATGAAGCCTTTGGGTTGGAATCCGTGATCCAGGACTTTAGCCTTAAGCAGGACTTCTCCCTGTTTGCCAATGCCAAGCAAAAGCTCAAGTTTGGCTTTCAGGCTATTCGGCACCGTTTTGAACCGGGCAATATCAACGCAGGCTCAGAAAGCAGTTTTAATGATGAGGATACTGAGCCAAAATATGCAAATGAAGGTGGGGTCTACCTCCAGTTAGATCAGACCATCAACGAGAGGATAAGTTTTAACGTAGGGCTTAGGTATTCCATCTTTGACTATGTGGGGGAAGGAACCGCTTATACTTTTGACAACAGAGGGGAAATCCTCTCTGAGGAGGTCTTTGAAGAAGGGGAAAGCATTCAGTTGTACCAGGGGCTGGAACCCCGCTTCTCCATGAAATACCAGCTGGATGAGAACAAGTCCGTCAAGGCTTCTTACAACCGAAGCTATCAGTACCTCCACCTCCTTACCAATTCCACTACCAGTACCCCAACAGATGTATGGGTACCCAGCAGCAATAATGTCAAACCTCAGATAGCTGATCAGGTTTCCCTTGGTTACTTCCAGAATTTCCTAGATAACACCTATGAGTTCTCTGTAGAGACCTACTACAAAAACCTGCAAAATCAAATTGATTACCGTGCAGGAGCAGACCTTTTTGTGAATAATACCATAGAGTCAGAGCTGGTATTTGGGAAAGGCAATGCTTATGGGGTAGAGCTATTCTTGCGGAAACAGAAGGGGCCTGTTACCGGATGGGTGAGCTATACACTTTCAAGAACTTTACGAGAATTTGATGAGATCAACAATGGGGACCTCTTCCCTGCCAGACAAGACAGAATTCACGACCTCTCGGTAGTGGTTAACTACAACATGACCTCCCACTTATCCTTATCAGCCAACTTCATTTACTATACAGGTGATGCAGTTACCTATCCTGCCGGAAGGTATACTGTGGACGACAGAGTGGTCCCTTATTACACTGAGAGAAATGGCGAGAGAATTCCTGATTATCACCGACTGGATCTGGGGGTAACCCTGAAAGGGAAGCCCGGTAAGAAGGTGGATAGTAGTTGGAACTTCTCTCTGTACAATGCCTACGGTCGCGAAAATGCATTCTCCATAGAATTCAGGGAGAATGAAGACAATCCTCAGCAGACTGAAGCTGTCAAAGTTTCCCTTTTCAGATGGGTGCCCTCTGTAACCTATAACTTCTCATTCTAACCAAGCCAGCATGAACAGAATATTGATATACAGCCTTATCCTAATGCTTGCCAGCAGCTGTGAAACTGTGATAGATGTAGATCTCGACTGTACAGAACCTGCCTTGGTGATTGAAGCTTTACTTCAAGAGGGAACCCATGAGTTTGAGGTAAAGATATCCCGTACGCAGGACTACTTTGATGATGAGACCATCCCCTTTGAGTCTCAAACGGAAGTAACTCTTTCTAATAATTTGGGAGAAAGTTGGGAGATTCCTCAGGAAGACGCCGGTTTACATCAGCGGGAGATCAGCGCCCAATCAGGGGTTCTTTATACGCTGACAGTAAGTGTAGATGGGCAGGAATATCAAGCCGTCTCAACGCTACCTGAACAAGTATCCATAGATTCACTCACTTTTGAATATGAGGATGCTAATCCCTTTTTGGATGAAGGCTATGAGGTCTTCATCAACTTCACTGATCCACTTGAAATAGAGAATTACTATAGAGTCCTCTATGATGAGAATGGGGTTCCTCAGCGTGAATCTGAAGATTATCAGGTAGTAGAGGACCAACTCATAGACGGCAATGAGGTAGAGCTTCCTTTGTTTCGAAAGACCTTTCCTCCGCAAACTGAATTATTGATAGAATTAAGGTCCCTCAATGAGGCAGGCTATGACTATTACTTCAGCCTTGGAGACATCATAGGAGCCCAAAACGGACCAGGTGGAGGAAACGCTGCTCCCGGAAACCCTGTCTCCAACTGGACGGGAGACGTATTGGGATATTTCATGGCTTACAGCTCGGACACTATAAGAACTGTTCTACCGGAAAGATAATTGAAGAAGAATGTATTCTTCCTTGTTTATGATGTTGGCCAGGTTTTGGGAACCTGTGCCAACATTTTGGTATTTAACAATGCTCACTGTAGCTTTATTCTTCTATTTTATCATTCTATGTCCAGACTCCTCCCAAGTAAGCTTTCCAACCAGATCAAAGAAAAGGGTCAGTCCCTGGGCTTTGATATGGTAGGTATTTCTAAAGCTGAAAAGCTGGAAACAGAAGCAAGAGACCTGGAGAGATGGCTCAATAAGGGGCTGAATGGGAAGATGTCTTATATGGAAAACTACTTTGATAAGCGAGTAGATCCCACCCTTTTGGTTCCAGGAGCCAAATCTGTCATTAGCGTCATCCATAATTACTTTCCCCAGTACAATCCCCAAAAAGAGCATGGAGGTCCTAAAATATCCACTTATGCATGGGGGAAAGACTATCATACTGTTCTTAAGAAGAAACTATACCAGTTATTTCAGTACATCCATGAGATATGTGAGGCTGAAATTCCGGGAAGGGTCTTTGTTGACTCTGCCCCTGTCATGGACAAAGCTTGGGCCAAGAAATCAGGACTGGGGTGGATGGGTAAAAACACCAATATCATTAATCCCAAAAAGGGGTCATGGTTCTTTCTGGGTGAAATAATCCTAGACCTTACTCTGAGCTATGATGGCCCTATACGTGACTACTGCGGTACCTGCACCAAATGCATAGATGCCTGCCCTACGAGTGCGTTAAAGCCTTACCAATTAGATGCTAATAAATGCATCTCTTACCTGACCATAGAGCTGAAAGAGGATATGCCAGAAGAATTCTCTGATAAGCTGGAAGGCTGGGCCTATGGCTGTGATATTTGTCAGGAAGTATGCCCGTGGAACCGCTTCTCTACCCCTCATGAAGAAGAAGAGTTTCTCCCACTCCCACACATTAGTAGTTTTTCTCTCGAAGAGTGGGAGGAAATAGATGAAAAAGCCTTCAAGAAAATGACCCGAAGAACTGCCATGAGCAGAGTCAGATGGGACAAGATGAAGAATAACCTCCTCATGTGGAAACGAAATGCCCTGAAAACCCAGGAAAAAGTATAAGCCTCCCAAGTCATTTTAGCCTTTCTCCCTCCTGGTATTAATGCTGAATATACCCACTCTTTGTATTAGTATTCAGACCATTAAGCCAACCTCATGAACAAGAACAGAAGAGAATTTCTGGGAGACACTGTCAAAGTGATTTCCGCAAGCGCCATAAGCTTATCCTTCCCGGCCATTCTATCCGGTAAACATTCCCCTAATGATGACATTAACATCGGGTTGATAGGATGTAGAAACAGGGGATTTAGGGTACTTCTACAGCACCTAGATTTAGAGGGAATTAACTGCATCGCCCTTTGCGATGTGGATGAGAACATTCTCAGGGAAAAATCTACTATCCTGGAAAAGGACTATAAGCAAAAGCCCAAGACCTATAAAGACTATCGTAAGATGCTGGAGAATCAGGATTTGGATGCTGTCATCATAGGTACCCCAGATCATTGGCACTGCTTACAAATGGTAGCTGCTTGTGAGGCGGGTCTGGACGTGTATGTAGAAAAGCCCATGGCCAACAGCATAGCGGAATGTGATATCATGGTAGCTGCCGCCAAAAAGTATAACCGCATCGTGCAAGTGGGCCAGCAGCAGAGGAGCGGGAAGATTTGGAATGAAGTCATGGAGTACATGAAGTCTGGAGAGCTGGGTGCCATTCGCAAAACCAATATATGGGCTAACTTCAACTACGGTCTTGGCCCCAAAAGGCAAGCAAATACAGCTGTCCCTAAAGGAGTGGACTATGATATGTTCCTGGGTCCCGCTCCAACTCGCGGCTTTAATCCGGCACGATTTCACGGCGATTGGCGACATTTCTGGGACTATGGTGGCGGACTGATGACGGATTTTGGGGCTCACCTGATAGATATGGCCCTATGGGTCAAGGACATTACTTCTCCGCCTACTACTGTACTCGCCTATGGCAATAGAGTGGATGATCCTAACCTGGCCA
>JBCDBC010000520.1:0-4670 GCA_039184535.1 Bacteroidota bacterium
CGAATCTAATATCTCCACTATCTTGAAAGTATTCGTACCTGGTTTCCTGTCAATCACGCTCTTTTTGTGTGAGTGAGCCTCCTAGTTTAATTTTTCCATCTCTATCATTGAATTTGATAGGAGCTTCTAAATCTAGTTTGACATTCAAATTATCTTCTTCCAAATCTCTGTAAAACCTTGAGGGAAGGTTATACTGAGCATCATTTATCTCAAGATTATACCTACTTGTGAAATTATTAAATGTAAAACTGCTGGCGAAGAAGCGTAAGTCTGGCTCATCTTGTCTGGACTGTGAATATGAAACTATCCAATTGGCTTTGAGCTTGCCATCTAGAAAGGCATGATCTCCAGATGCTTGATATACATCTAATGCTCTTTCCATGTAGCCTAGTACTGTACTGTTTAATCCTTCTCCAACATTATCTACAGGTACAGTTCCTTGCAGGTGAGTTGCCTGTGACCTTCCACTCTGATTACGCATGTAATTCACACTGAATTTGTGGGCAGTTCTCGGCTTGTAGGAGAGTTTTATAAGGGTACCCCAAAGTACGTTACGCCTTGAAGTTACATCAGCTAGCGCAACTTCAGTATTGAGTTCTGATACAGGACTACCTACTGTCCCGGTATTCTTGAATCGACCTTGGCTAGCACCTGAGAATGTAAATTCTGTTTCTCTGTTTGTATTGTCAAGGTCTACAGTACCATCAAAAAAGGAATAAGAATTTCTATAAGATAGACCTATGATATATCCAAATGGACGTCCTCCTAAATCAAATTGATCCCCAATAGAAACTTGATGGTTGTGATTCATGAAGGTTGTTCCATTAAACTCTGGATACATGGGAGTTTCAAAAGACTTACTTGCTTGATCTATCTGTCTAATAGTAGCTTCATCATTTACATCAAAAGTGACAGAAGGTACTCCTCCAGTCTGGATAATATTGGGTACGGCTCTGGTTCCATCATCTTGCCCTAACCAGTCTGTACCACCATTCTGTTGGGTAGGAACACCATCTCCTTCTCCAAGAAATGAAGACTGATCATTAAAGCCCCAAGAAGTTGAGACACTAAGCGTAAATCTATCTGGAAAATCCTTGGTTTTTACATCTATTAATCCCCCAGTGAAGTCCCCAGGTAGGTCAGGTGTAAATGTCTTATATACAAGAATGTTATCTATCAGGTTAGATGGGAAGATGTCCATCTGAACAGTATTTCTATTTGGGTCCAGGCCGGGAAGTTCTGCGCCATTCAATAAACTCTTACTGTATCTGTCTCCCAAACCACGTACATATACATACTTACCATCCTCTACCGTAACCCCTGTAACGCGTTGCATGGCAGCAGCCACGTTTGGATCTCCTGTTCTTTTTACCAAATCCAGAGAAATACCGTCTATGGTGTTGATGGAGTTTCTTTTGGTATTATATAAGGTAACTGTGGAAGCCTGATTTCTTCTGGCAGTAATCTCCACTGCCAAGTCTTCTCTTATTTGGAGAGACTCAAAAAGTAAGGTTTCGTAGAAAACTACTTCACTTCCTGTAATTATCACATTATTTATGGTATCATTTATGTAGGATACATAAGAGATAATGAGTGAATATGTGCCAGGGGCAGCTTTTATGGAATAACTTCCTTCTATGTCCGAGTAGGCGCCACCTTTGATAGCACCATCAGATAATAATCTTATGGTAGCACCTAGAAGGACCTCTCCGTTTTCACCATCAGTTACTTTACCCCTGATGGTCCCTGTTTGGGAAAAGGATGACAGGGCCAACCCCATCAAGAGGATTGAACATAAAAAAACCTTGTAGAGAATTCTCATAGTGGTTTGTTAGTCTGTTAGGTTGGGTAGGTTTTCACGCTATATGGCATCAGTAAAAAACGAGTCCATAGAACACTGGTTAATCATATAGATGAAAGTTTGTAGACCACGTTTTTCCAAGTGCATAGATCGGAATAGGCCATAAAGAGAAGGTGAGGAAACTGTTATGAAATTGTTAAGCAGTTTCGGTCGTTTATTAATTAATTGTATGAATTTTAAGATTATCGAATTAAATCTTACCTATTATTTAGAAAAGGTTTGTTTATGCGATAATTCAGAATTCATGATATATTAAAAAGTCATTTCTTTATTATATTAGATAAACGGACCATTCGTGATTACGTAATTCCGTTTGAGTTTTCGCTTTTGACTGCTGGCGCAAAATCACAACATTTGACCCGAAGCAAACTGTTAATTTCTGTCTTGAAAGGGTATAGAGATTTACCTATGAGATTCCTACTGATTATTACATTTGTTGTTTCCTTCTCTTTGCTCCATTCCCAGTCTCTACCTTCCAGATCATTAGATAGCTCTAGAAACTCCCAAACCACAAGATCTTTGGGAAATTCAGCCCCATCCACCCAAAAACAGCTGGAATTATTGGTTTCAGCCTACCAGTTGGGAGATAGGGAAAGTAAAGTCCGCATAAGAGGTGAAATGGAGAAAATTCTGAGTAGCCTTTTAAAAAACCAGATTTACCAGCAGGAGAGAGAAATCAGAATGCTGGAAAATGAGATCAAGCAACTTAGCCTGGGACAGCCTTCCAGTCAGGACATTGCCAGGACTAACCAGCTGAGAGCCATGGTCAACAGCGTTAAGCAGGATTTAAGCTATCGGAAGAAGAATCAGAAGCTGATCGTGGAGATGCGGATGAAAGAATTATTGAATCAACGCTAGCACGTTACTTCCCTCTACCCTCAATAATTACCAGTATCGTATAAAGAATGATCTTGATGTCAAGTGCAAGGGACATTTGTTCCATGTAGAGGATGTCATACTTCAGTCTTTCTACCATCTCTCCCACATTAGAGGCATATCCATACTTCACCTGCCCCCAGGAAGTGATTCCCGGTCTGACCTTATGGAGGTGCCTATAATGTGGGGCTATTTTTACAATCTGGTCTATGTAGAACTGCCTCTCTGGTCTGGGACCCACCAGGCTCATATCACCTATGAGCACATTCCAAAACTGTGGGAGTTCATCCAGTCTGAGTTTTCTCAGGATGAGGCCCACCTTGGTAATTCGGGGGTCTTTCTCCTTGGATAGGTCAGGACCAAACTTCTCTGCATCTATATACATGGAGCGGAACTTAATGATCTTAAAGGGCTTCCCATTTTTCCCTATCCTTTCTTGAAGGAAGAGAACAGGACCTTCAGAATCCAGCTTGATGGCTATGGCGAGTACCGTATAAACCGGAAGTAAAATAGCGAGGGCTATGAGGGATACCACCAGATCAAATACTCTTTTCCCTACCTGCTCCCAAGGCTTCATGAGTTGAGGGAAAATCTCAATGAGGGGAGCTCCCAGAATGTTGTTGCTTTTTACACTGCCTATGATGTAATCATAGCTGCCTGGAACTATTTTGATAGTAGCCTGGGTTTGAGAGCACTTCTCCACCACTTCACCTATCTTATGTGAGTCTGTTTTTTCCAGGGCGATGATGATTTCTTCTATCTTCTCCTTTTCTACTATGGCAGGTAAGTGCTCAATGGTCCCCTGATAAGCTAAATTTTTTAATCCATCCCCTTCCGTTTCTTTCTCAAGACTTAGATAGCCTCTGAAAAAATACCCCAGAGAACGGCGCATATTCTCCAGTTCATGGTAAATGCTTTTGGCTTCCAGACCATTACCTATGAGGAGGGTAGGGAAGCCCATCTTCCGGGTTCTGATCTTATAGTTGGTTCTGGTAGTGATGATAAACCTGAACACACTGATCAGAGCTGTCTGAATGATGAGATATTGGGTGAAGGTGATCCGGTAGGACTCAAATTTATAAACAGGATCATCCAGGAGAATGATGAAAAACAGGATGAGAACCCCTATAAGGGTAAACTTCCCCACCTGACTAAGCTCATGAAGCCGGGACCTACGGAAGGGCTTTTTATAGAGGCCTGCTATCCCATACACAATGACCCAGTAAACACTTAGGATACCAGCCGTGAAAAGAATGTCGATGTCTATATGCCCTTCCTTATTCCAGATCTCTCCATTCACAATGCCAAAGACGATCCATGCCACATAGCTTGTGACAGCATCGCTGAGCAAATAAAGAAGAGCTTGCAAAAATTTACGGCGTACCTGCATAGGAAGAACTACCTCTGGTCAATGTTCATCAAGGACTTAGGTGAATAATCCGGACATTATCCAGGAAGATGGTACCGGAACTGCCACCACTATTGGCACTGATAAACAATTGAAAGACGGAATTCAAAGGAACATTGTCCAGCAAAGGAGTCAAATATACAAATACTGTGTTCCAATTGTCACTTCCTTTATAGGTAACAGGGTGGGTTAAACTTTGGGTCCCTGAGTTAGAGATCGCGTTCAGGCCTACCGTAAATGGAACAGAGTTTCTATAGCTTACTTCCAGGAAAACATCCTCCGCATTCCCCTGAGGTAAGGGAAAGAAATTATTGCTTTGTAAAAACATGAGGTTTTGGGAAGAGTTAAAGCTAATCTTTCCAGAAGCACTTCCTGTGAAGGAGTCTTCAGAGGTTACATTGATCCGGGTGCTGTTGGGATCACTGATGGTGGTTACCAGCTTACTGACGCCTCCTTCGAAAGATTCCGAAAAAGGGATTTCCAGAGCGGAAGAATTAAAGTACCTGAAAGTGGGACGTAGCCTTA
>JBCDBC010000521.1:0-4666 GCA_039184535.1 Bacteroidota bacterium
CATATCTTCCCTTGGAACGAATTCAAAAAAATCTGACGGTAGATAATCCATGGCTTCATCTATCTTCTGGTCTTTTATGAGATTGAAGTAAGTCATGAAATCTTGCTGAATTACGTCTTCCTGGGCAAACAAACTTGTTGTCCCAAGGAATAGGAGGAAGCAAACTAGCACTCTAAATGAAATAGTCATGCTCATGTGGATTGAATGAGAAAGTTAAGTTAGGTAAACGTTGGGTAACAGGAAATATTCAGCGGCTTATGGGTTCACAAAACTCATATTGATTCCATATTTCTATATGAGAATTCTTATCCTTTCTGTGTGCTTTATCGTAACGAAAGGCATGACATTAGCCCAACCCATTATCTATCTTCTACCTGGACAAGGAGCGGATGAGAGATTATTCAACAAAATCCGAATCGAAGGCGAATATGCCATTCAGCCCATAGAATACGTGGACCCGGAGAAAGGTATGAGTATGTCCGACTATGCACATCTGCTAGCAGATCAAATAGATAGTAGCCAGCCTTCCATTTTGATAGGCGTTTCCTTAGGTGGGATGCTGGCTACAGAGTTGGCGGACCTGATCCCCGTGGAGAAGGTAGTTATCATTTCCAGTGCCAAAGGGAAGATGGAGCTACCTCCTCGATATACCCTTCAACGAAAGCTTCCCCTATACAAAATCGTGCCCGGCCAGTTAATCAGATTTGGCGCCAGAGTACTTCAGCCTATCCTGGAGCCAGCTGGGAAAGAGAACAACCACCTCTTCCAGCAAATGCTTCAAGATAAAAGTAGCCGCTTCCTGAAAGAGGCTACCGCTATGATACTAGAGTGGGAGAGAACCACCCATTCTGATAAGATCATCCATATTCATGGAGATAAAGATCACACCCTTCCTATCAAGCATATCAACTATGACCACCTGATAGAAGGAGGGGAACATGTGATGGTGATGACCAGAGCGGAGGAGCTAAATGAATTACTTAAAAAGATATTGGCAGAGTAAGCTGTTTCCCCTTAAAGAAAATGGACTTTCAGGAGAAGGGCGGACCCTGAGATCCTCGAAGGCCTATTTAGCTTTGTCGTTTCGAGAACCTCAACAACCTTATCTGGTCCGCATTTATTGACTTGCCTATGAAGCCTGAAGCACTCAAGGATAGTTCGGAATATTCTTCCCCAGAATGATATTACGTTTGACTGTTAGCTTACCATTTATCATAGTAGGCATAGTTACGCCTGATCCACCTCTGTGATCATGACTAGCTATCTCCTCAGGCGTGAGCAAAGGATCATCCGTAAAAAAGTAACTGTCCAGGTAATATTCATCCTTATCAGGTTCCTTCACCGTAATGTGGATGTGCTCAGGTTCCATTCTATCAGGATAAGGAGCTGGCTTGAAAGTATAAAAGCGATAAAAGCCATCAGGACCTGTCTTGACCCAACCACGGATGTATCCATGTCGGCTTGCCCATCCTTTTGCTCCTTCCCTGGTTTCGTAAATCCCTTTCTGATTCGTGTGATACACATAAAGGATCACCCCATCTGCCGGACTAACTCCATCCTTTTGAAAAACCCTCCCTTCTACTACCAACTTGGGCTCGTACGCTTGAAAGCCTGGCAAAGTGTCAATAGCTGTCAAGATCCTGTCCCCATATTCGTAAATGGCTTCACACCCTTGACAAGGACCTCCTATTTCTCCCTGAGAATGACCTTCACAAGAAATGAATAGGAAAAAGACAATCAACAAATGGTATACTCGCATATCTCAGATTTTTCTCCAAGAAAGCGTCTCGGTAAAAGGGAATCCAGGCCAATAGGCTGAGTGGAGGGAATGGATAGCTGTCAGGAGGAGTTTATTAGGTGCCCGTATTGTTGCTTAAAGTGTCTGCTAGCTCTCACGTTATGACCGCCTTCCAGGAAGAAATCATAATCTCCATTTTTTCTTGAACGAAAAGAAGTGATATAGCTGGGATTAATGATGGTACTTTTGTGGATTTGTACAAAGTCGGAAGTAGTCCATTTTTCCATAAAGCCTTTTAGGCTGCTACTGTACAAGTATTTTTTGTCCTGAGTAATGAGGGCTAGATAAGGCCGCTCTGATTTAACGAAAATAATCTCAGAGAGCATAAGCTTTATCTTTTCATCCCGATAGTAAACCCATAATGACTCAGTTTTCTGTTTGGGTAGTGTATTTTCAGGAGTGGAATCAGTACTTAAGAAAAATAAGGCTACCACATAAATCACTAAAGCAGAAATCCCATGCTCTAAGGCTGCATAGGTAATTGTAGACTGAATGCTATAGGCTTGAGAACGAAATATGGCAGAAAGGCCGCCTACCAACATGGAGAAGAGAAGAACATGAAGCATTATCGCTGCAAAAGGGATAGTCCACTTAATTCTGGAAGGAATAGCGAGTTTCCTTAGAATGAGTAAGCCTGGAATAAATAGCCACCAAAATAGGCTAAATAGGAGGGACTCCGAAAGATAAAAGGAAAAGGACTTGTGATAGGCCTCTAACAGATCTACTAAAGGCGGTAGAATGAGAAATCCTGTGCAGATCCAAAATAGCCATGAGGACTTTTGAAAAGGTGGTATGAAGGGAGAAAGCCACATATGTAAAGATAAAGAAAACTTCCCAGCGGAAAGCTGATTAACACTTAATTAAGGATGTTTAGGGATATTCTCTCCCCATTTTTCCATTAAGTTGATGATAGGAACCAGTTCTTTTCCTTTCTCACTTAGGCTATATTCTACATTTACCGGAATTCTATCAGTCAATACCTTTCTCATGATGATTCCGTCTTCTTCCAATTCGCGAAGCTGCTCAGTCAATACCTTGTTGCTGATACTCGGGATTAGCTGATTGATCTGACCAAATCTTCTTGAAGACTTCCTGATGGTGTACAGGATGATAAATTTCCATCTGCCACCAAGAACAGACATGATGTTGGTTACAGGGCAGTTTTCCGGGTTTTTATAGACGTACCTCATTTTCTGGTTACTTGGAGGTTACCACAACAACAGGACTTTCCTTCTTCCTCAATAGTGAATCCTGTATGTTTACCACACAAAGTTATGATTTGATACTTAGTTTCAAAATGAAACAATAGATATAGCTTTTATACCCTTAAAAATTAGGGTGGTTTTCATTAACCTATCCAAGAAAAATTAACAATGAGTAAGTTACAAGTAGAGGTCTTCAAGGGAATTGATGCTTCAGTAAATAGCTATCTTTTTAGCAACGGGGAATCCCTAATGGTGATGGACGTATTAAGGAATTCAAATGAAGCTAGAAAGCTAGCAGATTTCATCAAGGCTAAAGATTTACCCCTTACGACCATTTTCATAACCCACGGGCACCCAGATCATTATATAGGCATGGATGTGTTAAAGAAGGAATTTCCGGAGGTGGAGATCCTGGTCCCTACAGAGGAAGTGAAACAAGACATTATTGGCTTCAGTAATTGGATGGAAAGTGTGGGTTGGTTAGAGAGTGAGCCTAATTTGAAACCTAAATCTGAGGAGAATCCTGACGGTTTCGACTATGGGAAACAAATAAAGGTGCTTAACTCATCTATCCTGGAGTTAAGAGGAGGTGGGGTACTCGAAATAACAACTGACTACCTTGCTGCAGAAGCTGAACACCTTACCACCATGTATTCCAAAGATCTAAATGCCCTATTCACCTCAGACTTTTGCTACCATGGGGTTCATTTGTGGCTAGGCCAAGGGGTTGACTCAACTCATATTGCCAACTGGAAAGCGGAACTTCAAAAGCTAAAAGAGAAATACGATGGTACAGGTGTTCTCCTTTATCCTGGCCACGGCTCAAGTTCTGATACTTCATTGTTTGATTTGGTTCTGGAATACCTTGAAAATTTTGAGTCTACCATTCAAACATCTACCTCAAAAGGGGAGGCCATGGAAAGAATGAAGGCCTTATATCCTAGTTGGGAGCAGTCAGATTTTCTTCTCCTTTACAGTGTTGATTATCACATGGGATTGAAGGAAGAGACCTCAGGCTGAAATCCTGCTCCCTAAGAGAGTCATGCTTGGAATAGGTGATGCTGTTAGCTGCTTCTTTTTATCAACTCATTTTCTATGGCCTTAAGCTGTCTGCCAAACAGGGAATTGGCCAGACTCATGAAGCCCAGGGTGAGTGCAAGTATGGGAATGGCCACATTGGAGGTGCCTATCACAAAGAACACATATAGAAGGGAAAGAGCAACTACTGCCATAGCCCCCATCAGAATATTTCTGTAGGTCATGAGCGTTTGTTTTTTGCCTTCAAGTTCTTCCTTTGTGTTTGTAGCCAAAGGGTTCTCTTTTTGTGCCATAGGGTTTGGGATGTGGATATACGGGAAATATAGGGCTTTACCCTAGGTATTCCGGGTTTCAAGCTCTTTTTTAATCCATTTGAGCCTTCTTCCAAAGAGAGCGTTTGCCGCAATCATGAATACTACAGAAATAATAAGCATAGGAACGGCTATGCTGGAAGTTCCTTCATCCACTATCAGATATATGAGGAAAAAGGAGATGCTGGTCAGGAAGCCCAAAAAAATCCCTCTGATGGTCTTGTAGCCAGTCTGGTGTTTATACAGATCTGTTAGGGACAGATCTTTAAATGGGTTTTTCCTGATTTTCATGGCAGTACAGTTTATGGGATGAA
>JBCDBC010000522.1:0-4659 GCA_039184535.1 Bacteroidota bacterium
ACTTGTACCCATGCACAGATTTCTTCTCCATATTTCTCATCCGGTAACCCTATCACTTGAGCCGTAGCAATGAAAGGGTGCTTAGATAAAAACTCTTCTATCTCCTTAGGGTACACATTTTCTCCCCCGCGAATGATCATATCCTTAATTCTGCCTACGATGGAGATATAGCCATCTTCATCCATGGTAGCCAGATCTCCTGTATGCATCCACCTGGCTGCATCTATGGCCTCAGCAGTTTTATCAGCATCATTCCAATAGCCTAGCATAACGCAGTATCCCCTCGTACATAATTCTCCTTTTTCCCCCAAAGGAACTACCTGCCCACTTTCCGGATCAATGATTTTTATCTCCGTGTGAGGCATAATAGTACCCACCGTGGTGGTGCGCTTATCAAAGGGCGCATCATGTCGCGTCTGCGTACTTACTGGAGAGGTTTCTGTCATTCCATAGGCTATTTCCACCTCCTGCATATTCATCTCATTATTGACTCTCTTCATTAATTCTGCTGGACAAAGAGAGCCTGCCATTACTCCTGTTCTCAATGAACTCAGGTCATATTTGTGAAAGTCTGGATGGTTAAGTTCCGCAAAAAACATGGTGGGTACTCCATAAAGGGCAGTAGCCCTTTCTTCCTGTACGGCTTCCAACACTGTGATGGGATCAAAGCTATCCCCAGGATAAATCATGGTAGCGCCATGCGTAATGCAGCCTAGGTTCCCCATCACCATTCCAAAACAGTGATACAAAGGGACTGGTATCACCAGCCTGTCCTCATGGGTAAACTTCTGCATCTGGGTAACCAGATAGCCGTTGTTAAGAATATTATGATGGCTTAGAGTAGCCCCTTTAGGATAGCCTGTAGTCCCACTCGTATACTGTATGTTAATAGGTTCATCAAAGCTCAAGCTAGTCTGTACCTTTTGCAAAGCATCTGCTAACACACTTTCTGCATACTTCAGAAAATCCTGCCACATAAGCATCCCTTCCTGCTTCTCCTTTGCCAGTGAGATGACCCATTCCATGTTGGGTAGTTTGGCGGATTTCATGGGAAAGCCTTTTCCTAATGTAAGTTCTGGGGCCAGGTCATACATCATCTGACTGTAATCACTGGTCTTGAACTTGTCCGCAATCACGATGGCTTTACATCCGGACTGGTTCAAGGCGTACTCCAGTTCATGCAGACGATAAGAAGGATTTATGTTCACCAGAATAATCCCCACCTTGGAGGTAGCCACCTGAGTGATAAGCCACTCCACACAATTTGGCGACCATATCCCTACCCTGTCTCCTTTATTGATCCCTATAGCCATGAACGCTTTGGCACACTGGTCCACAGCTTCCCGAAGCTGTGCATAGGTCATTCTGACGTTCTGGTGTCTGGAAACAATAGCCTCATGGTCCGGGTATTTCTGAACGGTCTGATCAAAGGCATCTCCGATGGTAAGGCCCAACAAAGGTTCAGTAGAGGTTCCACAGGTGTAAGAGATAGCAGTAGCCATAGGAAAAGTGTAAGTGTAAGTGTAAGTAGAAGGTTAAGCGTAAGTAGTGATTAAGATAAAACTGCCTAAAATCATCATCCCGGCGTGCCTGTAGCGGACTGCTTGAGGGGTCGGCCAGGATCTCAGCATAACTCATATGCCCTGGAGATGGCGGCTGACCCGCATATCCATGCCCAACATCACACCCACATGACGGTTTTTTTGAAGTACAGTTTTGGGAGAATATAAGATAGTATTTTTGAGGGAATTATTGGAGGGAGCAGACTATGCAAGTCCCGAAAACCACAGATTTACGGACGTAGTCAAGAGGATTGAGCAGCAAAAAGGTAAGGAAAGGGCTTATTCCCCTTCCAATTTCTCTACTAAGGTCATATCTATGGTTCGGCGCTTTAGGTCCGTCCCAGCTATTTCTACTTTGACCTTGTCTCCAATCTGAAGGACCTGAGCAGTGTTCCTCCCTATTAAGCGGTAGTTATCTGCATCAAACATATAGTAGTCTCCCTCAATATTTCTGGCTAGCACCAACCCTTCACAGAGGTTATCTACCAGTTCAACGAAGATTCCCTTTTCAATCACGCCAGAGATGACGCCTTCAAACTCTTCGCCTATCTTATCTTCCAGGAATTCTACCTGCTTGTACTTGATAGAGGCTCTTTCAGCTTCCGCAGCCGTTCTCTCGCGCATAGAGCTGTGCTTGGCTTGGGCTTCCAGGGTTTGAGGATTCTCCTGATACTTTTCTCCCAGGTAATTTTCCAGTAGTCTGTGAACCATCACATCCGGATACCTTCTGATGGGAGAAGTAAAGTGGGTGTAGTAATGGAATCCCAATCCGAAGTGCCCTATGTTAGCGGTAGAATACTCCGCCTTAGCCATGGAACGCACTGCCAGGGTTTCTACTATATTTTGCTCTGGCTTATCCTGCACAGAAGCTAACAATTCATTGATTCTCTCGGCCAGTCCTCTTTCCGTTTCAAAGTCTGACTCATGCCCAAAGGTAGAAGCCATACGTCCCAGACTGGCCAGTTTCTCTGGATTAGGCTGGTCGTGAATACGGTATACAAATGGCAGTGGCGGATCATTAAACAGTCCATAGACGTACATAGCTACGCGCCTGTTGGCTAGCAGCATGAAGTCCTCTATCATCTTGTGAGTATCCTTACGGACTTTCCTGATGACTCTGACCGGCTTATCATCTTCATCCAGTTCGAATTTCACCTCGTTGGAGTCAAACTTCACACTTCCTTTCTGCATCCTGGCATCACGAAGCTTGTGAGCCAAATTATTCAAAGTGATCAATTCTTCTCTGTAAGGCCCTTCTTTCTCTCCATCTATAACCTCCTGAGCTTCCTCATAGTGAAAGCGCTTGTCAGAAAAGATCACACATCTCCCTATCCATTCTTTATGGACTTTAGCATTCTCATCCAGCTCCCAAATAATGGAGAAAGTAAGTTTTTCTTCCTCAGGCCTGAGGCTACAAACCCCGTTGGAAAGCTTTTCTGGTAGCATGGGGATGGTTCTGTCTACCAGATATACAGAAGTTCCTCTCTGGAAAGCTTCCTGATCCAGAATAGAACCCATCTTCACATAATGAGCCACATCTGCTATGTGTACACCTACCTCATATCTTCCATTCTCCAGCTTACGGAAGGAAAGGGCATCATCAAAGTCCTTAGCGTCTATGGGGTCTATGGTGAAAGTCGTAATCTCACGCATGTCCCTTCTCTTGGCTATTTCCTTTGCAGTAATCTTTTCTGGGATGTCTTCTGCTTCCTGTTCCACCTCCTTAGGGAAATGCATTTGGAAACCATACTGAAGAAGGATGGCGTGCATTTCTGCTTCATTTTCACCCTCTTCTCCCAATACCTGCAGTACTTTCGCCTCAGGTGATCGGTTTTCCCAATTGATCAGTTCTACTTCTACCTTTTGGCCGTGCTTGGCACCGTTAAGGTTCTTTTTATGAACATAAAAGTCCTGAGAAATAGCTTGAGAATCGGGAATGAAGAAATAGGAATCCTTGGTAGCGTCCTCTATAGTCCCCACAAAGCGCACTCTGGCGCGCTGGATGACCTTGGTAATCTCGCCTTCTCTCCTATCGCCTTTACGCTTTTTCACCAGGCGAACCTGAACGGTATCTCCACTTAAGGCTTTGTTCATATTCCCGGCGGGGATATAGATGTCTTCCCCTTCTTCGGGAATCACAAATCCGGCTCCACTCCTAATTACCTGCAGGGTTCCTACGATAGACCCACTAGAGGTGTTCAATTGGTAGCGACCTTTGTCCAAGTAATTGAGCTCACCTTTAGCGGCGAGCTTGTCCATCACAGAGCGGATTTTGGTCTGATTGACATCTTTCCATAGTCCGGTTTCTGCTCCTACTTGCTTAGCGGTATAGGTTTTAGTCTTGCGGCCTTTCATAAAGGCCATGATTTGCTTACTTAAGAATTCGTCCAGGGAAGACTTTTTCCCTTTAGCTTTAGTTTTACGTTTGGCGTTTCTTTTTTTGTTAGCAGTTAGGCTTGTTTTTCGTCTGTTTTTTCTTGACATAAATTGGTTTTACTTCATACTTGTGTCGAGACCGTACAACTTTTTTTATTTGGGGATGGTCTCATGATTGAGGAGGTAAAGGGGGGCAAATTCTGAGATCATTCGGTATGATCTTGCGGCTAATGTACATGCATTATTTTAATAAGTCATTATGAAATAATGATTTATCATTAACCATGGTTATTCGTTTTCTAATTACCTATATACAACCAAACTTTCCACACATGATTCGTTTAACATTATTACTTAGTGGTTTCCTTCTTTTCTTTGGTCTGCAAACCACATTGGCTCAACGGGCATATCCCATTGATGAGGGCGTCTTTCAAGCCGGAGGAAACATTGGGTTCAGTAGTATTGGAGGAGATAATCGTGAAGATAGAATTTTTAATTTCAGATTTGCTCCTTCCGGTTCTTACTTTATCCGACCCAATCTTGCCTTGGGAGGTGCCTTCAGCTTTAGCACCACCAGCATTGATGGAAATTCTAATTCCGCACTGGGTTTAGGGCCCCAAATAGCTTACTATTTTGGAAATGAGGAATCACTTCTTTACCCTTACTTCCAGTTTACGCTCTTTTACATCACCGACTTTGAAGACTTTAATGCTGTAACCTA
>JBCDBC010000523.1:0-4657 GCA_039184535.1 Bacteroidota bacterium
CTGGGCATTTTTGCCTCACGCCAGCTGGTCGATCAGGCGCAAGATCGTGGCCGGATCGAACGGTTTGGTAAGCCAACCTATAGAACCTATGTTAAAAGCCTGGTCAGTTTTAAACGTATTTTTGTCTATTTCGATTTTCTTATCATCATCCTTCAGAGGTCTGAATAGATTGATCACTGAAAGTAGGAAGAGGCCTGCAATAGCGTGTACATTCAACTTCCTCAGTGCATCATGGTAGGTAAATCCATACTGCCCAAGTACCAGATCCAGTACAATCAGACCGCCCATGATACCCAATGCAATGTAGATCGTATTGGTAAACCTGAGCTTAGTTCCTTCTGTAGCCATGGAAGAAATCAGAATCATCACCAAAGAAAGCGTCAGGAATACGATCCCCATTCTATCCAGAAAAGGTAATCCAGGAACAAGCAGCTTAATACCAAATGATAGAGGTAGGGTCAGGATGGCTACCCAGAAAGCTCCATTGGCCGTAGCCTTTTTCCAGAAAAGACCGAACATGAAGATCACAAATACACCTGGGCTCACTAGTCCGGTAAATTCCTGTATGAACTGGAAAGCCTGTCCGAAGTTTTCAAGGGCTGGCGCCACCACAATAGCAATTACCAAAGAAACTGCTGCCACAATCCTTCCTACGGTTACTAACTGGGTTTCTGAAGCATTTTTATTCATGAAGTTTCTGTACAGGTCCATGGTGAAGATGGTAGCTGTACTGTTGATCATAGAGCTGAGGGAAGAAACAATGGCGGCTATCAACGCAGCAAATGCCAATCCTTTCAAGCCGGAAGGAACAAACTTATTTAGCAGGGCTGGGTAGGCTTTATCAGGAACTACTGTTCCATCTACTGCCATGTCCAGGAATACACCGTCCTGCATAAGCAGAAAAGCAGCTATACCAGGAATCACCACAATCAAAGGCATGAATAACTTCAGGTAACCCGCAAATACGATCCCCTTCTGGGCTTCTGCCAAACTCTTACCTGCAAGCGCTCTTTGGGTGATATACTGGTTGAACCCCCAATAATAAAGGTTGGTAATCCACATACCCCCTATGAGTACTGTGATACCCGGAAGGTCTATATATGCATCCTTGGTCTTACTTCCTTCTACGACCATACTCCCTTTCTCAAAGATCATATCAAATTTCTCCGGGGCTCTGGCAAATAACTCACTCATCCCTCCAAGGAAACCTGCGTCTCCTCCTACTGCCTCAACCGCCAGATAGGTCGTAATCAAGCCCCCTCCTATCAGGAAAATCACCTGAATCACGTCTGTCCACGCTACGGCTTTCAAACCGCCATAAATACTGTATAAGGCTGAAAACAGAGCCAGACCTATTATGGAATACATGAAGTCTACCCCCATGATGGTGGACATAGCCAGAGCACCTAAGTAGAGTACTGAAGTGAGGTTTACAAATACATATACAAGTAACCAGAAAATGGCCAAAATAGTCCTGACCCTACCGTCATAGCGCAGGTCCAGAAACTGTGGCATGGTGTAAATCTCCTTCTTGATAAATACCGGAAGGAAAAACTTCCCTACTATCAGCAGGGTTGCTGCCGCCATCCACTCATAAGTAGCTATTCCCAGTCCCAGTACATAGCCTGAGCCTGACATTCCGATAACCTGTTCTGCTGAGATATTAGAAGCGATGAGAGAAGAACCGATCGCCCACCATGGTAAGGCCTTACTGGCCAGGAAGTAGTCCGAGGAGGTTTTTTTCTTTCCCTTTTTCTCTCGAGAAACATATAACCCCATCCCCACTATAAGACAACAGTATCCTATAAAGACACTGAGGTCAAGCGTCGAAAAATCCATAATGCTTAGTAGTTAATGTAATGGTCGCGTATGATTTTTAGTCTGTTATTAAATGAAACTACTACATTTTGATAGAATGGCATAATTTCAGACTGGTAAATCCATCATTCGAGAAGAAAATTGTCCCATAATTAGAAGTATGTTGGCAGGAAATCATCTCTTTCCTATCTTCGGATTTTAACCTTAGACAAGATATTTTATGGCTAATTATCTCTGGGGAATAGACCTGGGTGGAACCAAAATAGAAGCTGCCATTCTGGATGCTGACAAAGGGTATGAGCCCATTCTCAGAACGAGAATTCCTACTGAAGCTAAAGGGGGATATGAGCACATCATTAACCAGATAGCCAAGCTGGTGGACCTTTGTAGGAAAGAGGTAGGCTTCAAACCTGAGAAAATAGGCATTGGTACGCCGGGTGCCCTTGACCCTCAGTACAAAACCATGAAGAACAGCAATACCACCGCTTTGAATGGGATGCCCCTCCACCTGGACCTGGAAACTAAGCTGGGAATTCCAGTCAAAATGGCCAATGATGCCAACTGTTTTGCACTAGCAGAAACCAGAATGGGCATAGTGGCAGACGAATATCCCGAAGCTGAGGTGGTGTTTGGCGTCATCATGGGTACAGGCGTAGGAGGAGGAGTAGTCATACATGGCAAAATTATCAATGGTCGTCATGGGATAGGAGGAGAATGGGGCCATAACTTCCTAGATGAATCAGGAGGTCCCTGTTACTGTGGGTTAACGGGCTGCGTAGAAACCGTCATTTCTGGAGCACATACAGAGAGATATCATAGAGAGACCTTTGGGGAATCTATCAAACTTAAGGAGATCGTAAAACGCCATAAGGAAGGGAGTGATCCTCAATCCACCCATACAGTAAATAGACTTCTCCATTTCTTTGGGAAGGGGATCTCCAGCATCATCAATATTCTAGACCCAGATGCCATAGTGCTGGGGGGTGGTGTAGGGAATGTAGACTTACTCTATACTGAAGGAGTAGAAAAAGCAAAGGAATTTGCCTTTAACCCATATCTAAACACTGCTTTTCTGAAACCTAAATTGGGAGATAGTGCTGGCGTGTTTGGGGCAGCTTTTTTGGTAGAATAAAAAAGGACACAACCATTACAGTTGCGTCCTGAGCACCATTTGTCTGAGAAAGTCTAAAAGAACGATAATTCTCGAATAGATAGGTTTGCCGTCTGAGAGAATGTTGGCTGTTGCCAGCTATTTCTTTTCAGCAAGGATATTGAATACATGTTAATCAGAAGTTTTTCTAGAGGTGAAAGGGAACTTCCTGTATTTGAAAGAATTGATTTTTAAATAAATGAATACTTTCAAAGGTAGAGGAGTCATCTACTGAATAAGATTTTTCTTTGATAGATTGGTTCTCATCAGAAGTTATAAGTGGGGTAGACACTTGGACCTCTCCATTAGGTAGATTTTCTACTTTTGGATTAAGAGGATGATCTATCGCATGTTCTGAGAATCTGCTTACAGACTCATCATGAGATTCGATTACTAGAGAGGACTTAGGATATGTTAGATAGCGTCTTTCGAAAGATGCTGACAAGGTTTTTTGAGCTGCTTTAGAAGAGCGTTTTTCTTTCATTTGGGCGATAATCCTACATTTGATGGTTCCAAATAGCTGGAATTTTGCTTGAGAAAAAAGCAGGAAACCCTCATCTATTAACAGCATGAATTGTCATTATTCTCTCGCCAACTGATTGTATTTCAAGCTATCCGTTATAGGAAGATTCTGAATAATTTTACTTGAAAATAGTTTTTCCTCGGTGACCATTTCATTTTAGGGTAATCGCAAAAAGTGGAATTCATAGCTTGAAAGAGCGATTCTAACACTTCATAAAGGTTGTTACCCTTAATTCATGCCTTTTCTCCAGTCTTCTAACAGATTATATATGACCTGACATCCGGAAAAATGGATTGCTTAACTCATTCCTTACATGAAGAAGATAGAATAATCATTTAATCAAAAACCTTACATTGGTTGGATTGTACATAATAAAAAACGCACAACATACTGCCGTGCGCTAAACTGAATTGTCCTTACAAATTAATCAGAGAAGTGTCGTGATAAAGAGAAAATTCAGCATGAGGTAAATTAGTCATCCTGCTTCAGCCCGATAGTTATAGTCACTATCTATACTCATCACGACTTATGTTGTGCCGAGGTTGGGTCGACCTTACAATTTTTTATAAAAATACTCTCACGACTTTCTATAACTTTTCTGCTATTAAGAGTGTCGTTTAAGGATAACAAAAGCACATGAGGCCATCCCCATGTGCTTTTGTTATTTCTCAAGTTTCAGCAAGACTTTAATCCCACCCTTCTTTCTCTATCTTTTTTATATAAGCTTTACCTGCTGGTAAGGCCCCACCTGCATTCTGAGATAATAATTCCCAGAGGAAAGCTGATGGCCTTCAAGTGGTACTTCATATTTACCCATGGCTATCAACCTGACTACCAATTTGAGTTCCTCTGCCAGAGAGTTATAGTCGAAAGGATACAGTTTAGACAGGTTTTCAGGAGCTAACTCTGCGGCTGCGAGGATGGAATTCCTATACTTATTGGTTTGGACAAAGCTTAGTCGTAGGTAGCTCAGCTCATAGGTGTATCTGGAACCAGGATATTCCACACTCTGCTCTATGGCTAATTTCTCTGTATCGTGTAGTTTCTTAAAGCCGGACATGATGGGATGGAGAGCATTCTTATTTCCTATGAGGGTATTCTATAAGCCATTCTCAGAAACATTAGACTATAAAAAAAGCACATTGGAATTACCCAATGCGCCTGAC
>JBCDBC010000524.1:0-4656 GCA_039184535.1 Bacteroidota bacterium
AGAAATCACTTCCATTTCCAGTCTAGCTCTCGATGTAGGCTTATACCCAATTTTTCGGATAGCCCTTCCAAATAGGCATTCATTTCTTCTGCCTGTGAAAGCCTCGCCTTATTGATGATAATAGAATTTCCAGTAGTCATCTTGAGAAAGTAGTGTGAGTCTATCTCGTTGATTTCCGCAAGTTCTGAGGTATTAATTTTACTTTCTCCTAACTCACTTTTCTCTATGATGGCATCGGGCGTAAACTCCATTTCTACCTCTTTTCCTATAACACCCTGACGGTTCTCCCTAATAAATTTCTGATAGTGATTTTTATACTTCCTCCTCGAATAAAGTGGATATAGGAATAAACTTGCTACCCCTGCTACCAGAAAATAGGTAGGTAAAAATTCAAAAGATGTGACATAAAACAAAAGACTCAAACTGAGAAATAAAGAAGTGGTTATAAGCCAGGACTGCCTTCTCTTCTTTTTTATCCTTTCAGATTTAGCAGCTGTATAAAGCTGGTAAGTCAGATAATCTTCTTCCTCAAGAAAACATTCTATTTTCATTTTGCTAGCAATTACATTTACTTGAGAATTACGGAAAACTCGCACCCAAATTATATCCTTTATGCCAACAAGCTTACTCAAGCACGCCCAAATAGTCAATGAAGGTCAGATTAGTCGCAAAGACCTCTACATAAAAGATGGAATCATAGAACAAATAGGAGAGGATATCAGCCTTCCCGCCGATGAGATCATAGACCTAAGTGAAGAAGGAACTTACCTACTTCCTGGTGCCATAGATGATCAGGTCCATTTCAGGGAGCCGGGACTTATTCATAAAGGAGAAATTCTCACAGAATCCAGAGCTGCCGTAGCTGGGGGGATTACCTCCTATATGGAGATGCCTAACACTAAGCCCCAATCCCTTACGCAGGAACTTCTAGAGCAGAAGTACCAGCGAGCAGCAGAAGCTTCCATGGCCAACTACTCCTTCTTCATGGGTGCCTCCAACGATAACCTGGAAGAGGTGCTAAAAACAGATCCCAAGAGCGTTTGTGGCGTAAAGATTTTTATGGGGTCGTCTACAGGAAATATGCTGGTGGATAACTATAACACCCTTGAAGGGCTATTCAGCCAGGTGCCCATGCTCATAGCTACTCACTGCGAGAAAGAGGGCATCATCAGAGAGAACTTGGCCAAACATATTAAACAATACGGTGATGAGATTCCCATAGAATTACATCCCGTAATCCGTAGTGAGGAAGCCTGTTATGCCTCTTCAAGTGAAGCAGTGGCCCTGGCGAAAAAGCATAATACCCGTCTACACATTCTCCATATTTCCACAGCTAAGGAGTTAAGCTTATTTGATTCTCCCCTGCCTTTGGGAGAAAAGAAAATCACTTCTGAAGCATGCATTCACCACCTATGGTTTAAGCAGGAAGACTATCGAGAAAAGCAGACCTTCATCAAGTGGAATCCAGCAGTTAAAAGAGTGGAAGACAGAGATGCCATCAGACGGGCCGTGATCTCAGGCGTCATAGACGTAGTAGCTACTGACCATGCGCCTCATACTATAAGCGAAAAAAGTAATGTCTACACCAAAGCGCCCTCCGGTGGCCCGCTCGTTCAGCATGCTCTAGTAGCCATGCTGGAAATGGTTCATCAGGGCGTATTTACCCTGGAAAAAGTGGTGGAGAAGATGGCCCATGCACCTGCAGTATGTTTCCAACTAGCCAACAGAGGATACATCAGGGAAGGCTATGCAGCAGACTTAGTTCATGTCCATGTGAATAAATCCTGGGAAGTAGAGAAAAGTAATGTGCTGTATAAGTGTGGGTGGTCTCCCTTTGAGGGCCAAACCTTCCAGTCTCAGGTCCTGCGTACCTGGATCAACGGACATCTGAGCTACGATCAGGGGAGCTTCACTACTGAACTAGCAGGACAAAGACTGGAATTCGAAAGAGCATAGCAGCATGAGACATCTTATCATTACTGGTGCTTCTAAGGGGCTTGGGGAAGCCGTAGCCATTGAGGCTTTCAGCTCCTATGAGCATGTTTGGTGTATATCTCGTTCTGAGAGTGAAAAATTGACCTCTACCATTACCTCTGCCTATCATTTCCTATCTGCAGATCTTGGGAAGCCCCAGGAAGTAGATAGCTGCTTAGAACAGCTTGGGGCACAAATAGAAATTTCTGACGTTACGGCCATTCATCTGGTAAATAATGCTGCCAGTCTCTTTCCCATAGGATTAGCAGGAAATTCTAATAGAATCTCCATGATGAGAAGTTCGCTTTCCCTGAATGTAGAGGCAGTGATTAGCTTTTGTGAATGGTTTCTGGAGAAAACAGCGGCTTCCTCTATCGACAAGAGGATAGTAAATGTATCTTCAGGAGCCGGAAGAAAATCCTACCCTGCCTGGAGTGTGTATTGTGCCACTAAGGCGGCCGTAGACAGGTACAGCAGTTGTGTAGCAGTAGAGCAGCAAGAGGAAATTTCTCCTACAAAGATAGTATCTCTTGCACCCGGCGTCATAGCCACGGATATGCAGGCTCTTATTCGCTCTCAAAAGAAAGAAAACTTCCCTTTGTTAGACAGGTTCATTCAGCTAAAAGAGGAAGGAAAGCTTTGGGCACCTTCTTATGCTGCTACTTTATTGCTAGGATTTTTACAGCATGATTCCTTTGGTCAGGAACCCTTGGTAGACTTGCAAGATTGGGAAGGGCAGCCTTCCAGTTGAGTTCTTATCTCCTTAATGTTGTAGGGCTCTTCCTCCTCTCCCCATTGGCTTAAGAGGAAGTTGGTGATATGCATGACCTGAACTTCAGAAAGATCTGGGTGAGCGGGCATATAATTAAGGCCTATGGAGTCTTTTCCTTCTATACCTTTTCTAATAAGACAGGCGATTTCTTCTCTAATTTGCCTAAGACGTTCTGGATCATTGATAGCAGGAATAAGAGTCCCAAGTCCTTGTCCATTCTCCTGATGACAGTTGAGGCAGTTTAGCTCATATATAGCACGACCTACGGGCTGAGATTTTCTGCCACCAAGAGTTACCATAGCCCAAATTCCGCCAAGGATCAAAAGAGGCCATGACCATTTGAGATATGTGCTAAGCTTAGGGATGTCCTGTCAGGGTTAATCTAATAAGGTAAGGATATCTCCCATGAGGTTGTCTACATCATCAGGGAGGGTGCCATCATAAAACCCTCTAATGTGTTGCTCCTGGTCCACCAATATAAATGCGCCGCTATGGGCATATCCTCCTGGTGCAGTGGAATCCTCCAGAGCAGTAATCATATAAGATCGAGCCAAATCATAGATGTCATCCTGCTCTCCTGTAAGGAGATGCCATTTTTCTGAATCTATGCCCAGTCTGTCAGCATACACACTCAGGACAGGGACTTGATCAAAGCGGGGATCTATGGTGTGTGATACCAGCACCACCCTATCATCATCTCTAAATTCCTTCTGGATACGCAGCATTTGGGCCTTCATCCTTGGGCAAATAGTAGGACAGGAAGTGAAGAAAAAATCACTCACAAACACTTTTCCTTTTAGGCTCTCATTATTAATAACAGAGCTGTCCTGATTCATCAGAGAAAATGCTGGCAAAGTGAAAGGAATGGTATCCCCATCTACAATGCTAGGCTGCCCCATAATGGGTAGCTCCTCTTGTTGAGAGGGTTCATTGCAAGCACCTATCCCAATTGCAAGAAAAAGGAGAACAAGCCACGAGAAGTTTTTCATAAGTACTACTTATTGGATCAGGGACTTAGCAGCTTCAATGCTAGAAAGTGTAAGCGCCTTCATATCGTTTACTTTTACCAGTTCATCTTTCAGATAAGTAAGTCTTTCCTCCATACTTTGTCCATCTCCTATACCCGGCTCATATTCTCTCATCCATGTCATCATACTTTCGTTAGCACTTTCCAGCCCATCAATAGCTTCCTGAAAGGTGGCTATTTTGTCAGAATGGTCAACTGTAGAGTCTGCAATATACACTGCCAGGCTATCCTGAAGGGAGGTAACTAATAAATCTATTTCAGCTCTAGGGCCCATTAATGGCATGACCTCATCATGCACATCCAGCACTTCTTTCTCAAGTAGAGCTACTTCTTTTTCTCCATTATCACAGCTAATGGTAAATAGTAGAGCAGTAAAAATAAGGGATAATAAGAAGGGGGTTTTTTGACTCATGATAGAAAATAAAGATTCATCCCGAAATATAACTAAATATACGGGAGACGCATAAGTAACAGGTAAAGAGTCAGAATTAGGCAACCATGGCCCAAACAAATACGAGGGAGATAACAGCTAGCAGGACCATCCAAAGGTTTCTGTCCTGTCCCGTTCTATTTTCAAAACGTTGCTTTTCTCTTAGTGATGCAGACTCATGGCAGCCGGTAGCTAACCATTTTTTGCAATCTTTCTCTACCCTCTCCTGAATACGATTCGTGTCTATCTCCGAATTTAGATGATCTAGCTGGTCTTTAATATGATCAAGCTCTCTTCTAAGCTTATCACAAAGGACAGAATCAGAATCATAAAGATCTTCGTGAAAACAAAGTTCTTTTTTCAGGCTCTTGAGCTGACGGGTAAGTTGTTTTTTGATTTTCCCCTTGCGCTGTTTGGCTTCCTCAGAGAGGACTTCAAACCGCTCTTCTTTCC
>JBCDBC010000525.1:0-4646 GCA_039184535.1 Bacteroidota bacterium
ATACAATTCTCCAAAATTCCCATTGTCAGTAAATATGTAAGTAACCCCAAAAGAAAACACCTAACTAATAGATAGTTAGGCGTATGTGGTTAAGATATGTACCCAGGGTCGGACTCGAACCGACACGGATTGCTCCATTGGTGTTTGAGACCAACGCGTCTACCAATTCCGCCACCTGGGCTCAAAAAGGGCTACAATAATACAATGCACTTGGGGGATTCACAAGTCCTTTCTACATACATTGTCCTAAGACCCAAAAAGCCGGAAAACCTATCAGATTTTCCGGCTCCCTACATATATGCTAATTGTGTTACACCAGCTTAATCCTCCCGTAGATAATCTACCGGATTCAGGCGTGCTGCCCGTATGGTTTCGTAGCTTACGGTGATAGCTGTAAGCACGAAAATGGCCACCACTGAAGCTACTAAAATCCACCACGCTATCCCAATTCTATAGACAAAATTCTGAAGCCAATCCTGCATCAGGAAGTAGGCTACCGGAACAGCTATGATAGAAGACAAAATCAGGATTAAGGCGAAGGTTTTTGACAGTAATCCCATGATTTGTTGAACAGAAGCCCCTAAGATTTTACGTATGCCGATCTCCTTCATCTTCCTTTCTGCCAGATAGGAAGCCAGACCATATACACCTAGGCAGGCTATCAGAATGGCGAGTAAAGAGAATATTTCTGTCAGGTCAGCCATACGACTTTCATTGGCGTACATACGATCAAATTCTGTATCAAGAAACCAGTAATCAAAGCCTACACCCGGTATGACTTCTTTCCAGGTAGATTCCAGGTAAGTGAGTTTTTCTTCCACTTTGTCCTTAGGAAGTTTCACATACACGATCTTATCTATTTGGCTTGGGAAAGTAGTCATGAGCATAGGCTCTATGGCAGTTCTCATGGACCTGTAGGGAAAATCCTTTACTATCCCGATAATTTGGCCGGTGAGCATTCTATCTTCTCCCATAGGGATATTCACAGAAGTACCTAAGGCTTTATCATACTCCAGGTCCAGGTTTCTGACAGCGGCTTCATTCATAATGAAGGTGGCTACTGAGCTTGAATCAGTGATGATCCTATTCTCAAAACTCCTACCCGCCACCATTTCCAGGCCAAACATTTCCGGGAAATTATACTCTACATTTATCAGGCTCCAATCGTACTCATTCTCATTCAGGCCGGGAAAACGCATCGTATTGTTGATGTTACCGAAGTATTCCTGTCTGGGGAGGTGATTAGCCATGGAGACCTGCTGCAGATCTAGGTCTCTCATGAGAGACTGGCGGTAGACCTCGTATTTATTGGCAGGGGCGTTACCTCCAAAGCGGATAGAAACGATTTGTTCCCCTGCTTCACTAAGCTTGGAGCTTCTGATCATGTTCATCTGTAAGTAGACCACAGAAGTACAAATGATAAGAATAACAGAAATGGTAAACTGAAACACCACCAAGGCTCTCCTGAATACTTCCGGCCCTTTGCCGGGTGCAAACTTATTTCTAAGGACGGTGATGGGCTTGAAGCCTGATAAGTATATGGCAGGATAAATACCTGAGAATAGGGCCACCAGTATGACAGTTCCTGCTATGATAGCCAGTATATCAGGTCTTGCCAGAGAGGCGAGGGTAAAACTCTTTCCTGCCAGTTGATTAAAGTAGGGGAGAAGGAAGGTAATGATTCCCAATGCCAGAAGCATGGAAATGAATGCCGTTAAGAGAGATTCTCCAAAGAACTGTGTAATCAACTGAGAGCGAGTTCCTCCCAGCGCCTTTCTGAGGCCTATCTCCTTGGCACGTTTGGTAGAGCGGGCTGTGGCCAGGTTCATATAGTTGATGCCTGCAATAAGCAGAATCAGAATGGCGATAGAGCCAAAGATGTACATATAATTGATGTCTCCGGCACCTTCCGCTACCCATTCTATCTCCTCATCAAAGTGGATATCTCTGATGGGGATGATGATGGGAGTCATAGGATTGGCTTGTTCGGTATTAGACGCTACTAATCCTGCCAGTCCTTCCTCAAGCTTGTTTATATCAGCACCTTCCTCTGTCTGAAAGTAAGTCTGTACAAAGAAGTTGTCCCAGCTATTGTTAAAACCTTCCCCGAACTCCTTTTCCAGGGTCTTCATATTCGCGAAGTAATGCCCTTGCACATGCGTATTAGCTGGTAAATCCTGGTAGATGGCGGTAACCTCCATAGGATACTCTTGCTGGAGGAAGGGATGGGTGATGGTCAAGGTTTTGCCTAAGGGGTCCTCGTCCCCAAAGAGGGCTTCAGCCATAGACTCATTCAGTGCTATAGCATTATTTTTCTCAAAAGCGGATTCTTTACTACCCTTGACTACAGGAAAGTGAATGACCTTTTCAAAATTCTCATCTACCCAGAAAAGTTTCTCGGATAGTAGGATTTTGTCAGCAGGCTTATTATTGATGACCGCAGGATAGCCAAACCAGAATAGACCTGTGGCTTCTTTCACCTCTGGATAATTATCTTTTAGCCCATATGCCCAAACACCAGGTGAGTAGCCTATCTTGTTAGTACTTCCGTCTTCCTGGACAAATTCAGTGCCTACACGATAAGTATTGTCTGCCTGTGGGTGGACAGTATCAAAAGTGAGCTCATCAAAGATGAATAAGATGATCAGGATCGCGCTAGCCAAGCCTATGGCGAGACCAGCCATGTTAATGAAGGTAAATACCTTCTGAGAAGTGAAACTCCTTAAGGCGGTTTTCAAGTAGTGAAAAAACATAGTTACTCTGTGTATGTGGGGTGGTCCGCACATCTACTATGTTCTTCTTTCAACTGTCAACTAGGATAGACCCCGGTTTTATACAGCCTACCTCAATATACGAAACTTTATGTCCTTTCTGTATTCTTCCCCCATGGAATACCTAGCTGACTAGACAAAGGGAAGTCCCTACTTGCTGACCAGCTCACTAAACGGGTTTAGGGAGAATATAATTAGCTTATTTCTAGGAGATAAATAGGTTGATAGATAGCATGTTATTTGGTAGAGAGCCTGAAAAAGCGTGTGTATCAAATAGCCTCTTCTCCCTTTTTGTTATCCTTAAGTATCCTGAACTTCTCATCTTTCTTGTGGATACCTACGCTGGACTGCATGCCTGATACTACGGATTTGATCCAGTAGACAATGAAGGCTTTATTGATTTCCCGGTCAAAGGCTATTCTCCCTACGCGCATGATTCTCAGGGTAGGGTTATTCCTTCTTACCACAAAGGTATTAGCCAGGGAAGAACCCAGGAAGCCTGCTATACCTTGTTTTTTTCCTTCCTTCTTATTCAGCAATGACACTTTTAGGTCATTATAGTGAAAGCGCATCTTTCCACTACTGGATTGATTATTAGCTTCAAAATCCCAGTCTATCTTCTGAATATCACCGCTTTTGATTGTGAGGAATGCAATGGGTTCCAGAATGGGATTAAGACTATCCGCAGGCATAGGACCCAGTGCTCCAGTAAATGTATGGAAGTTGGAAGTATCTCCTAGTGGCAGGGAAATGTTGACGGTTAATTCCGCCTTGTCCATGACATACATATGGGCTGCCAGTTGGGTAGTAGCTCCCTGTGCGACAAATAAGGGATCATTGGTAATAGAGAAAATATCCGCATCCATATGGGTGAGGGAGAATCTTGCAAGATTGGCAGTTTTAGCTACCCTTTGCTCAAACAGAATTGACCCATCAGAAATCAGAACTGTGTCCAGATGGAAGGGGAAACTTAGTTTTCTCAAGGTAGTTTGAGGAAGGTCCGGACGTTTCCCTACGGGGAAAGGCCATCTCATATCCTTATACACCCGGAAATTTGGATGTATGGCGTGTACGCTTGTGGCCTTAATAGCAGCAGTTCTTAGGAAGGCAGGAAAATCAAATCCGCCTACTTCTATCCTATTTATATCCAGCTCAAATCTGTCAGTAATTACTCCGGTCCTGATGCTAAACTCACGTCTGTCATATTTAGGGATTAGCTGCAGACTGTCTACGTAAATTAGTTGCTCAGAAGTAGAGAAGCCTATTTCTGTGGTTTTTAGCTTATACATAGCGGTATCAGCTAGAGGAATTTCAAAGTTTCTAGCTGAGATGGCCAATTCCTCATTAAATAAGTAACCATTATCCAGCTCTCTGTAGGAATCCTCATTTAGGCTGAAGCGCTCTGCGAAAAGAGAGAAGTCCGCTATGGCTATGCCTGAGTTAACGGGGCTAAAAAAGGAAAAGGTACCATGTGAAAGCCCCCATTCATCTATGTTAATGGCTTTGAAAATATTCTTTATTCCGGGATAGGGATCTGAGGAGATGACCTTTCGTTGGTCTAGTCCTGAAAAGGTAGAAGAAACATCTTCATTTCGTTGAAGCGCCTTATTTTGGAATAGCTGGATGTTTGGCTTTTCAAGCTGGACTCTCTTCAGGTTAACGATTCTATCCAAGTAAATTTCTGTGAAATTGATCCCTTCCAGTTTAATGGCTGGAAGAGATAAAGTCAGATCTACCGCTGAGCCTGTATCATCCTCTGTAGGCGAAAGTTTAATCCCTGCTATTTGGAGTACTGAATCAGAAGTAGATAGGCGGATATCATTAAAGGTAATTTCATACTTTCTATCCGGGAAATAGATGGCATAGGGTTCTACC
>JBCDBC010000526.1:0-4636 GCA_039184535.1 Bacteroidota bacterium
TTTCTGAGGATGAGAGGGGGATTATCATTCAGGACCTGACATCTCTCTTCCAGGATCTGATTATTCCGTTCCTTCCCACTTCATCCCATAGTACAGCTAATACTTTCCTAGAGAAAGTATCCCAATCTATTCAAATAGAATTCAATCTCTTCCAGAATAGAAAGGATATATTTGATTCACTAGAGGAGACAGCTCATGAGAATATGTGGCAATGGGTTCTTGATCATTGGAGCAAATTGAGGGATGGATACTTTATGATGCAGTTTGCCTCTCTTCAGGGAAACCCTATTCATCCTCTGGCCAAACTACGGATGGGATTTCATGAGGAAGAACTCATAGCGTACTCACCAGAGTATGCCAATCCTATCGGGATAAAAGTTTTGGCTGTATCTCCCACTATCTGCAAAGTCTCCAGGAAGTCCTTAGCCATAAAAGTGAAGGAGTGGTTTTCCTCTAGCTATCCGTTAGTGTATGACTCATGGTGCAAAGCCCTAGCTTCAGAAGGATATTCTCCAGATAACTTTTATCCCTTCCCCATACATCCCTTTCAGCAGACTTATCTAGCCAAAAAGTTCCCAGCATATCTGGAGAAAAAGCTGATAGTAGAAGTAAAGGATGTTTCTATTCCTGCTCAGGCCACCATGTCTACCCGGACCGTGATGCCACTTGAAGCTGGAAGCCCTCACATTAAGCTCCCGCTAAATATTCAAACCACCAGCATGCTGAGAACCCACTCTCCCCCCAGAGTGCATGCAGGGCCTATTTTAAGTAGGTTGATTTCAGAAATACTGGCAGAGGATGAAAGTCTGGCATCTCTGGTTCGGATTATCCCGGAGCCTCTGGGGATATATATAGATGATGCTGACTACTATCTCCAAAGCCAAAATCCTTCCTATTTTCTAAATGTACTTTACCGGATTAATCCCTGTACCCTTATTTCTGACAAGGATTACTATCTACCCTTAAGTGCCATATTTGAAGAATCTCCATTTACGCACAAGCCTGTCATTCTAGACATACTGGCTAATCACCAAGCCAATTCAGAAATAGCACTCGAGTACTTTCAGGCGTATGCCTGGACAGTTATTCGTGGGCAGGTAGGTTTGTACGTGGGATATGGGATAGCGCTGGAGGCCCACCAGCAGAATACAGGTCTGATCCTAGATGCAGAAGGGAATCTCCTCTATACACTTGTAGGCGACCTTGCCGGAGGGGTAGAAATTTATGAAGCCATTCTGAATATGAATGGGTATTCCATTAGAGAAGAATTACATCCTGTCCATAAGCATCTTTTCAGTGAGGGAGAAACGCCTGAACAACAGATTTTGCATACTACTTTTCACTACCACCTATGGCCATTAGCTTTTATCTTCTCTGAAGAATTTGGACTCAACGTAGGAGATCTGATGAGAATGATGAGTAAAATGATAGAGCAAACCATCCAGTATTACGTGAAGAATCCTCCTCCTAGAATTCCTTCTACCCTAATAACCAGCTACAGGCAGGAGCTTGAACGAATCAAAAGGGTTCTATTGGAAGAAGATGTTCAAGTGAGGAGTCTCCTAAGGATGGGATTAGCTGACAGTCAGAATAATATTTATACCCGTGGGGAGAATCCCTTCGTCAAATGGAGCAACTAACAATGATGTAAAAGGTGTACTCTCTTAATCCAGGTACACCACGATTCGTTCTATAACCAAGTCAAGCTGTTCTACTTCTTCTATGTTGGAACTGAAGGTTTTATCTCCATTGCCTTTGTAGGACTTCAGTAAGTTTTTTACCTGTGAAGGCTGGGAAGGCTCTAGCGCTACATAGAAGTTCTTAGCGTATTTGGCGAATTGGCCTTTTCCCCATTCATTGACTGTACCACTGTACTCCCAGCCGAAGCCGTAGAAGGTCAAGGGTCCCTGGTTAGCCTTGGTGAGTTCTGATAGGCTCATACCTACACTAATCTGTCTGGGTAGGTACCACTTGCTATTAGCCGACAGTAGATAGACTGCCTTTACTTTAGACCGGCTGTTATCCTTCCAGGTAATGGCGATCTCATCATAGGTACCAGGTAATACGATGGTACAGGATTCCGTCTTCTTGCCTGAAGTAGTCACCTTGCCACGCTGAACTTTGGAAGCGCCAAATAGCTGAATCAGGTCGTTCTCAGAAGTATTTACCTCAATATTCCCAAAGTATTTACCCGGTATAACCATCCATTCCTGGCTTACAGCACCTGTCGCACCTGCGGGTCCAATAGACCTAGAAACTGGAGCTGTGCTTAGTTGATCTCCTAAGCCTGTAAGAAGACCGTTTAAGTCAGGTCTGATGAAACGAACTCCTCCCTGGTGGACCCACCCCATGGTACCTGCAGCAGTTTTAATCAGAATCCAGGGCTCATGATAGCGTTGGCCTCTCAGAGAGAAGGTAGATTTTCTCATGGTCCGTTGGTAAAGATACTCTGCCACTTCTCCCTGCTTCATAGTTCCTATCTGCGGCATGTCTTGTCCGGGCTGGCTTTTGATGATCAATTTGTCTACCCATGCCTCTACCCTATTTGGCTGGCTAAGCTCTTTGGCTTCATTGGAAAGATCTCCTATTCCTTCCAGCACTTCATTCACCAGGGGATCTTGTTTGAGTTTCTCCGTCTGGCCTGGAGGCATATAAGGTTCACAAGCAGAAAGTGTGAAAAAAATTACCCCCAAAAAGTATAACAAAACATGTGAGAATGAAGATTTCATAGGGTCAATACGCTGGTTTTTAGCCGAATTCAGGTGGCCTAATTTAGGGTCAAAGGATATATAAATTATTGAATATGAGCAACTTTCTAAAAAATTTTGAAACTTTTTTCAATCTGTTTGAGTTATGAAGATGAAAAGTTAAACAAAACTCATATGAAAACGACGGAAGTTACCACTAGTTGGTCAGCGACCGAGGTAGGCACCCTAACTCGCACGCTGAAAGCGATAGCACATCCGGTCCGTCTTGCTATTATCACCATGCTCCAGCATGAGGAATCCATGACTGTAACGCAGATCTACACCAGACTCAGTGCAGATCAGTCTTTTATTTCTCATCATCTGAGTATTCTACGTGATAAGAACGTACTGGGTACGCAAAGAAAGGGAAAATTCATTCACTATTATTTGAAAAATAGTGCATATCTGGAATTGATAGATTGTCTAAGTACCGTAGAAGATACGTACTGATGCTTTCCTGCACTTGGCAGTTTAAGCCAAGAATACTAATGCCCGGATTAGGAAATATCCGGTGGGATCATGTTTTTATAATGGCCATTCAATCTGGCCTTTGACTTCAGCCGCTCCGTTTCTCTTACTATTGGAATAATTTCATCCAGATGGGTTTTAATAAAGTCCATCCTATTTACCTCTGAATCTATAGAAAGCAGATGAATCTTCTGCTTTAGATTCAGACCTATGTGTTGAGCTATCAGAAAGGACTCTACATCCTGAGGAGAGTTCACCACCTCTTTTTGTATACCTAGCGCATCATGGAGTTCCTGCATCAGGTCAAACACTTCAGACTGTAGGACTATATCTACACCTTCATGTTCTGGAAGCCATTCTATTTGCCCTCCCGGATATAGCTTCCCATCTACTTTCTGGTCAAAGTTCAACAAACGAGCTCTACGTTTACCTAAGGTAGTAATATTCATTTCCCCATCCGGAAAGACCTTGTCTAGGCTTACCACCTCTACTTCAGTGATAAATCCAGCTAATTCTTGCTCTACTACCGCAGGGATTCCAAAAGTTTCATTGGCTTCCAGACACTCATTTACCAGTTGTTTGTATCTGGGCTCAAATATATAGAGCTTCAGCATTTCACCAGGAAACACAGTTAAGTTAAGAGGAAACAAAGGTAAGTAGACGGACATATCTTGGATTGACTATTAACAGTCTGGGATCAGGCTATCCCCTAAGTTAAACAACTCCACTTCCTTGTTAATAGTTTACATTTTTCTGAGAATAGCTGATGTTAGCTTTTCCCAACTTTCCCAGAGCAGAAAAGAGAGTACTCCTATGTATTCTATAGCCACTAACCATAGCTGCTCATGGTAGGTTTCAGACATATAAGCAGAATAAGAAAGAATCACTAGCAGGGTCCAAACCATCACATAGCGGAAGGAGGTAAAAAGGGAAAATACCAGCACTGTGGTCAGATACCATGGATGCACAATGCTAGCCATGAGTAGATATAATGAGAAAGCCCACATAGACATCTTCATGAAAGACGGCCAGCTATTTTTCTTCTCAAGTAGAGCCAGTAGAAGAATTCCTCCCACCACTATCATAGGAAGAATTTTCCCGAAGGTGGCTATCATATTATAGCCCTTATACTGGAAGCCTATCCATCTGAGTACATAGTAGACACTGGCATTAAACTCAAAGCGCTGGAAGTATAGCTCTATACTTTCTCCCATGTGGGCGATCATTTCTTCATCCAGAATGGGAATAAACATTAGCACCAACCAAATCAGCATCAACACTCCAAAGCCTATGGTTTTTCCCCAACCAAAGCGCTTGATCAATAACGGCCCCAACATGAGCGGTAATAACTTACTCGCGACAGAAAGGGCAAAGGCCACAGAAGAAATTATCCATTTCTGCTTTTGGGCCAGCCAAACAAA
>JBCDBC010000527.1:0-4635 GCA_039184535.1 Bacteroidota bacterium
GAGAGACAGAGGTGGGTTAGGTAGCTTCTTTTTACCGCTTCATGTAAAGCTAGTATGGTAATGACTTTGGGCGGAAAATGTTCCGCCCCTACTAGGACATTCTTGTTAGGATAAGGCATACCTTGCCTATAAAGCTTACGTATCCCTCACAAACAATTAAAGCCATTCCTGAGAATGGCTTGTATATGAAATGACGTATGGAAATCTTTATGCGATACTAACCATCCACTTATTCAGGATGGCGTGAATCATCACCTTGGTTTCCAGAAAGTCATATGGCTTTTGAAAAAAGTCATCTGCCCCTAACTGATAGGCCCTAAGAGAATCTTCAGAAAGATTAGATCCTGAAAAAATGATGATGGGAAACTTCTTCAGGTTTTCTTTGCGGATCAATTCGAGGGTATCAAATCCATCCATACCTGGCATTTTAAGGTCAAGGATGATCATCTTGGGTGGATGAGGAGCTACTCGTAAGTACTCCAGGCATTTCTCTCCATTATCCATCCAGGTGAGCTTAAGATTTTCATCAATAGATGAAAACGACAATTCTACCAGATGAGCATCCAGTTCATTGTCTTCGATTAGGAGGATTTCTTGTTGTTGCGTTTTCATGTGCTCTTATTCCTTTTGGGACTTTTCTGGTAAACTGAAAAAAAATGTGGTCCCTCTCCCTAATGCCGACTTTGCCCAGACAGATCCATTTTGTAATTCCATAGCTCTTTTCACTATAGAAAGCCCAATTCCACTGCCTTCAAAAGAACCTTGAGGATGTAGCCTTTCAAATACACCAAAAATCTTTTCTGCATATTTAGGCTCAAACCCCACTCCATTATCCTTAATAAAATAGGATACATGTAAACTCCCTTTTTCCTGAAAACTTCCAAATTCTATCTTGGGATTTTCCTTACTAGCGGAATATTTAATGGCATTTTCTAACAGATTGACTAGTACCTGTCTCATGAGTTCTATATCTCCATAAATTTCAGGTACTTCGTGAAATACAGCTTCATATTCTTTCCCATTTCTCGCTATTTCCAGGTCGCCATAGATCTCTTTGGCTAATAAATGGATCGAAAACCGCCGTTTTCTTACAGCTTTGGTACCCAGTTTTGCTAGTAAAAGTAGACTTTCTACAAGCCGTGACATATGCTTGGATTGATGAAGAATATTCTCCAAATATTTCTTTGGCTCAGCTTGCTGACCGTTGATATGCTGATCTAAAATGATCTGAGAATAGCTGGTAATAGCCCGGATAGGATTACGTAAATCATGTGCTATGGAACGGGTAAAGGTTCTTAGGTCTTCATTAGCATTTAGGAGGGCTTCTGTCCTTTCTTTGACTCTTTCCTCTAACTGTACATTTAGCTGTTTCACCCCTTCTTCTGCTTCCTTCATTGGGGTTATGTCTACTGTGAACCCGGCTATATAGGTCTCTTGATGACCTACACTGAGGGGAAATTTTACCACCAGGGTATGATGGTAGGACTTATTCGGTAGGCCATAGCTCTCAGTAGTTTGAAGGGCTTTATTCTGTTCTAGTACCTGCTGATCATTTTTTCGCATGATCCTAGCTTCTATTTCAGGGAATAGTCCGAAGTCATTTCTTCCTATGATAGACTCGCCATTGAGCTTAACAAGCTGCAGGAAGGCTGGATTAGCATACTGGTATTGGAACTGCTCATTTTTTATCCAGGCAGGGTAGGGCGTTTCTTCCATAAAATTCCGGAAGGTAAGGATTTGTTGTTTGAGTTCGGCTTGCTGAGCTCTTTCTTGCTGGATGTCTCTGGCTATGATGAGTACCTGATGAGGACTTTCTTCCTCATTCTTGATAAGAGATAAGGTGGCACCTAAAAGCTTCTGTTCTTTATTGAGAAAGGTAACGCTTAGTTCTACCAGAGCTGTTTTCCCAGACTGTATGAGCTCCTTTATCTTGCTATCTATTTCTTTCAAGGTATCTACTGCCACTATGCTGCTGTAGTGTTTACCCAAGATGATCTGTAGGTTAGCCTGTTCAAAGAGCTTATTGGCATATACGATGTTTCCTTCCAGGTCTGTTATAAAAAGATACTCAGGAATGGCATCTATGATAGTGGATAATTGGAGGGTGGCTCGGACGCTTAGCATTTCAGCTTGCTTACGTTCTGTTATATCCACAAAGGTGAGGACCAGGCCATCTATTAGAAAGGCTTCATTTCGGTAGGGGGTAAGTCTTATAAGATACCAGTGCCCATTATTCCCCTGTAATTCTTTGTCTAGTAACACCTCGTCCCTCATAACTATATGAGCGTCCTGTTCTAATTCAGGATAATAAAAGGGAAAAGTAAGCTGCCTGATGGGCCTTCCTAGATCCGATTCTTTTAGGGGGATTAGTTGGATCATAGGCGGAGTGAAAAAACGCACCATGAGCTCAGGGTCCAGAAATAAGGTTCCTATTTCTGTACTGTTGAGGAGGTTGTCTATGGTAGCATTCGCCTTACTTAGTTCTCGGTTTCTGCTCTGGAGTTCACTATTAACGGTGTACAGTTCTTCATTGACAGACTGTAATTCTTCATTGGTACTCTGAAGTTCTTCATTGGAAGCTATGAGCTCTTCGTTAGAGGCCTGAAGCTCCTCACTGCTAGTTTCCAGTTCTTCTCGTATTTGCTGGACTTCATACTGGGCGTAGCGTAGGTCAGTCTGGAGGTCCTGGATAATTTCTAGAGATTCTGTTTGCCCCACCTGAAAGTGTACTTGTTGCACACTTTCTTCCTTAGCTGAGTCCTCAGTTTCTAAGAATTCCAGGTAGAAAAAGACAGCAGGTCTGGACCTAACCGGCGGAAGAAACTGGATCTTTATGCTTTTATGAATATTTTCTCTCTCTTCTACTAAGACATTCTTATACAAGAGGGTATCTATCTCAGCCTCTTTTCCCAGCTTTATACTGGCATCTCTTATGATTAACACCAATTCCTGAGAAACCATGTCCAATAGGTAGTGGTTCAGCTCCAGGCTAGGTATATGTAGGTACTTTCCTCCATCTCCACAAATGAAATGGACGAGAAACTGTTCATCAAAGATGAGTCCAGGAGACATATAGTTTTTAAGGAGAAATTCCGGCCAGTAGCTGGCGGATTTTCTAGCAAACTGATTCCTGGTCCGCTTAGGTTGTAAGTAGATTTTCTCTGGTCCCTCCTCCCTGGAAGCTCTTCTGCTGGAGTAATACTTCCTGAAATTTGGGGTTTCTCCCATAGTGCGGTAAACCCGCCATTTTTCACTTACTACCTCAAAATTATGTTCGAGGGTTTGGATATTTTCACTAGCTCCCAGCCATAGGAATCCTCCTGGATTTAGGCCGAAATGGAAGTGAAGAAGTAAGCGTTTTTGTAGGTCTGGTTTCAGATAAATGAGTAGATTTCTACATACCACCATGTCCAGATTGATGAAGGGAGGATCATTAGTAGAATCATTTCTGGCAAAAATGATCTGATCTCTGATAAACTTTTTTACCTCATAGTTTTTCCCATTTTGGTCAAAGTATTTCTCCTTCATGAAGGCACTCGTATTTAGGAGCCTTTCTTCATGGTAGGAAGCCTTACTTGCTATCTGTAGAGCTTGTTCATCTATGTCTGTAGCTAGGATTTTAAACTTTATAGGGATCCCTTGTTTCTCGGAAAATTCGTGTAGAGCTATGGCTAATGAGTATGCCTCCTCTCCAGAGGAACAAGCACATACCCATATCCTTAATTCACTTCCGCTTTGATAAGTGTTAATTAGCTCAGGGAAGGTATACCTTTCCAGCTCTTCAAATGCCTCAGTATCTCTGAAAAATTCTGTGACCCCTATGAGCACTTCCTGAAATAGTGCTTCTACCTGGTCTGGATGCTCTTTTAGGAAAGAATAATAAGCTGATATAGCCTGAATCTGATGTACGGCCATCACTTTGTGAATTCTTCTCAGAATGGTTTTTTCCTTGTAGCCACTGAAATCCAGACCTACCTGTTGTTGGATCAGGAAGAGAATTCCATTCAGAGAGTTACCATTTTTTGCTTCAGAAGTAGGTGTTGGATCCTCTTCTTTTTCCTCAAGTTTTCCATTGAAATGGAGATTGGCCAAGAGTTCGAGTCGTGTTGCTATCTCTTTGGGAGGCAAGACAAAATCTGGGAGTCTAGTATCAAGGGCACTTATGGGCATGCCGTCAAACTCACCACTTTGAGGATCCTGGACTATGACTATACCTCCATATTCCTTAATGGTTCGTATCCCCCTGGAACCATCTGATCCAGTACCTGAAAGTATGAGACCTATTGCTTTATCTTTAAGATTTCTTCCAATAGAATGGAAGCTGGTATCTATCACAAAAGAGGGAATCTGATCAGTATTCTGTTCTCCCAGGTGGATTTGGTATTTCTCGACGCTAAGTTCGTATCCAGGAGGATTTAGGAAAATTTCATTGGGTTTAAGGGCCATTCTGTCCGCAGCTACGTTTACAGGCATAGGGGTGACCTTTTCCAGGATTTCCTTCATAAGACTTTTATACTTTCTGGAAAGGTGCTGTATGATGATGAAGGCCATACCAGTTTTTTCCGGTAGGTTATACAGGATAGTTTCTATGGCTTTAAGTCCACCGGCAGATGCACCAATTATGACCACCGGGAA
>JBCDBC010000528.1:0-4624 GCA_039184535.1 Bacteroidota bacterium
AAGGTTATTAAACACATACTGCTCCTGCTGATCCTGATTAGGATTAAGTTCTACCCTTAGGGAGATATCGCCTTCCAGGCCACTGTTAAGCGTGCTGAAGGAGTAAGAGAAAGGAACTGAGGCACCAGCAGGTACAGGCGCTATACGTATGCTATCTAGCACTTGAAGGCTTCTGTCATTTCTCAACAGAGAAAACTTAACCAGCAGGCTATCCATTCCTATCTCAGAAATATTTCTGGCTTGCATACGGATAAATACATCCTGGCCTTCATCTACTGTATCTGCTTGAAATTCAAAATTAGTGATGGGATCCACGGCTACATCCGGTACCGGTTGATAGTAAATCACCCACTGATTTAGTTGAGGGGCACTTCTCCTAATAGAATCTTTCAACTCTGCTTCCAGCCTTAAGAAGGGAAATTTCTCCGCATTCAACTCTTCTATAGACCAGTCCCCTTCCCGATCTGTGCTTAATACAAGGCTATCTCTACTTTCTCTGTCTACCCCAAAAACGGAAAGCTTAACCAGCTCGTCCTTGAAGGGATCCAGGGTATTCCAGTTCCAATACAGGGCATCCCATGATTTGGCTGGGCCTATACGGACGGATGAAACTTGCCCATTATCTTTATTAGAAAGGAGTCGCTTATCTATGACATGAGAGATCCCTTGATTAGGCGCTAAAATCTCTATGGCAGAATTTGGGATTCCTTTTCTTCCCAAAATAAGGAAAGGGTCCCCATCCTGAAGAAGGCGAATATTATCTGAAGCGCCTATTTCTTTGAGGGCCACAAATACCTCCTCATCCCAAAAGGGAACTCTGGGATTGTTATTACTACTTACCAATACATAGTCCCCATCATCTGCCGCGTTAATGGCTTCCACCATTCTATACATCTCCTCAGGATATCTCACAAATCTAGCGTTTACCCCTGAGGCCGTTTTATTCACTTTTACCTCCAGGGAGAATGGATCTATGATGGTATAGGTAGCTCCATTACGACTATAGCCACTCAGGAACATATCTGCTATCAGGGTTCCGTTCTGGGTCATCACAAGTCCCCCATTTCTTCTTACTGAGAAATTATAGTCAGAGCTGATAGGGTCAAAATCCCATCTTTGCTGAATTTCATCTATGCTCACTCTGCTTAAGACGTCCTCCTGGAACTGCCCCAGGCTAGCCTGTGCCCACCCCGTCTTATTGTCTATGTGCATGAAGGAGGAGGACCCCCAAAAGCTGGGAACCGCCTCTGTAAGCCTTACACGCCAGTAGTAGACCGTGCTGTCTAGCAAGGAACCGGGTACTTGCCAGCTGACAAAACCCGAAGTTCCACTAATTTCTCCTGACTGCTGCAGTAAGGGAGAGTCAAACTGATTAGTGGTATCTATTTCAAACGCGTATCCTACATTCTCCTTTCTCTCAATGAAAAAAGCGGAAGCTTTCAGCTGCACGCTCTCAGTTCCTACAATAGAAAACTTGGTGGGGAAGAGGGTGGCCGGAATATTCCCAGGCACAATGATGTTATAGATGACGCGATTATTATTCTCATTCAGCTCTGCAATTTCATTATCCGCATCTATATTGATCTCAAATACATTCTGGCCCGTGATTTCATTTCCTAAGGGGTTCTGTAGCCAGAAAGAAACGGTATCTTTTAAGAAGGGGGCACTTACTCTATTGATGGGATGAGAAATCACCTTCCCATTCTCTACTCTTTGCTCAATTGTAATATTGAAAGAATCTACTACCGCCCTGGCTAGATTATCCAGGATGAGGGTAATCTCAAAGGAGTCTTCCTGGGCATTAAAATTCACCTCATCAAAAAGAATACTACTCTCAGTGATTTCATAATCTGGCTTTCCGGCGAAGTACAAGGAGATAGCGGGGTCTCCCTGAAGGTTTAGTTGACGGGAGTGATTTCTAAACATGGTATTATTTAGAGAATCTGTAAAGAGCTGATTCACCTCTTTCAGTACTTCCCCTATGGGAAGCCCATTTCTCTGTTTTCTGTAAAACTCATTATAGAACACTCGGGCATAATCTCTCAATGGATTTAGGTAGCCTGCACTAGAATTCCCAATGTATCCTATAGATCCTTTCTTGGGCTGTATCACCCACTGCTCTCCAAAACTCCTTCCACCTGTAAAATCTCCTCCATAGCAGCCCATGGCTATCATCAGCGGATAGCGGCCTGTATTGGTATACTCGTTAGGTTCTCTTAGCGCAATGTCCAGAATGTTAGAGGTAGAATGACCAAAGAAGTGGATGAGCTTAGATCCTTCAGAAATTTCATCGTGATAAGAAGCTATATTGGGATCACCAATGGTATTACTTGATTTTTGGAAATAATGAGAGATTCCTCCTACTGGGGCATCCTCAAATCTATCTATTATAAAGGCAAAGCCATTAGCTATGGCATTTTGCTCATTGGCATTGGCCCCTCCTCCCAGGAATACCCCTTCCTTCATCCATGGTTGCCAGGGGGTACTTTCATATTCTTTTACTTTGTCCAGATAGCGCAAGCCTTCCTCATTATCATAGACATTTACTCTCCCTATGGCTGCTTCCGGGTCCAGATTTGGGCTATTCTGGTTG
Source organism: Bacteroidota bacterium (assembly GCA_039184535.1). GTDB lineage: Bacteria > Bacteroidota > Bacteroidia > J057 > J057 > JBCBKZ01. The sequence goes on from JBCDBC010000528.1 coordinate 2,594, forward strand.
AAATGGCTCACAAACTCATAGTCCGTAGCTGGATACCCAAAGGTAGGTACCATAGTAGGATGGCCTACTCGGGTCATAATTCTTCCTTTCCCCCACAGCAGAAAATAGCGAGGTTTCACCGCCCAGTTATCTATGGCATATTTGCAAAAGCGTTTGATGGCCCAGGCAGTAGTGGACCCATATCCAAACTCATCATAAATCTGGTCTACGTATACTACCTTAGCTGAAACCGGATTATTAGAAGCGGTGTCCCTATAAGCTTTATAGGCATTAGCAGAGGATTCTAGGCTAGGGTTTGTAATAATGACAAACTCTGCTCCAGCAGAAGAGTCAAACAGGCGAGACAGTTTATTCTCCTCTATTCTCGGTTTTTTGATAGCTCTATCAGTGAAGACAACTAAATCTCTCTTACGTCCAAATCCAGGAATGATTACGTTTAAATCTCCACTAGCATCAATCAGCCCTTTTGCCCTCACAGGATTATTCAGATCAATGACAAAGGCTGAGTCATTCCCTACTACATTAGAAAACCTGAAATAAGCGGGGGTAGGTTTATTCCAGTCAGAAATTTTTAATGTACTATCTCCTCTAAAGTCCGGGAGCCTGTCATATGTCAGAGAAGCCCAGCAGAGATGGTTATTATCAGTATTGGCCTTAAGGGCATTGAAGGTAAGGTCCGTTACATCTCCCAGATTGGCCTCATAGTTCCTTCTGTAAGTTCGTATGTATACCTGTACGCCTGCCAGCGCAGTATCCAGCACGGGACCGGAAGGATTATTATTGAAATCTACTCTTAGGATATGCTGAGTATTAGACCTCCCAAAGACCCTGGTTTCAAACTCATGCTGACTTCCGGCTATGTTAGCTGCTGCAGGAGTTGATAGGGGAAGATTATAGGGCCGATTAAACTGGACGGCCGGTCCACTATACCCTTCTCCGGTTACGTAGTCACTGTTTAGGGTATACTCTGCACTAAAAGCATTACTTCCTCCTACAATGTAGGTAGATCCGGTTTCACCGGGGAAAAAATTCTTTCTGGCCTCATACCTGAAAGAGGATTCAGGAGTATATAGTGAGTACAGGGGATCAGAAAACTCCAGGTACCTCCTGCCAGGCGTAGATCCCCAGGTCAAAAAGTAGGCTGACTCATTCGTATAAAGACTCACCTCCTTATTGGGCTGAAGATCTGGGCGATGTCTGCCCGTCAGGGGATCTCTATATATGACGGAATCAAGTCTTCCGTCATTTCTCTTTCCATAGAACTCTATAAAGTCGAGTTGGCCGTTAGGTCTCTTAGTGACAAAGATGGGAACCTCTTTTCCTCGGTAGTAGAGCTGAAAAAACTGAGGGTTAAGCTGAGATACGTTATATCCGGCAGAAGTTAGATCATCCTGACTTATTCTGTACAAACCGTCATTTTCCACCACCAGCTTCACAAATGGCTGGTCAGCTTTCGTGGCATACCAGCTATTCCCATATTCAAAATTCTGTCCGTAAACCGGCAGAAAGGAGATCAGAAACAGGATATGATATAGTATGAATTGCTTCATATTTGTTTGCGTCCGCTAGCCTTGATTTACAAAGGCTTATGCCCAAAGCATATTATTCCAACATAAACTGAATGGAAACCACGTGAGAATGTAGATTCTCAGAAAGGTTCCCAATATTAGCTAGTGCGTAATCTATTTTGAAAGAATTGATGGCTACTCCCAGTCCGGCTGTAGGGAAAAATCCTATAGAATCTTCTCCCTCCAGATTTTTCTCATTTTGGAGATTGTAAGCTCCCAAACGTAAAAAGGCTATGGGTTCTTTTTGGCTGTTCAGGTAAGAGAATTCCATACCTGCATGAGGATCTACACTCATTCCCCCTAACGTAATGAGGGAACACCTTTTTTGATGGGGAAAGGTCTTCCCTCATTACGTTAGGGGGAATGAGTGTAGATCCTCATGCAGGTATGGAATTCTCTTACCTGAACAGCCAAAAAGAACCCATAGCCTTTGTACGTTTGGGAGCCTACAATCTCCAAAATG
>JBCDBC010000529.1:0-4593 GCA_039184535.1 Bacteroidota bacterium
ATCCCTTATTGGGATGCTCTTACTACTGGATTCAGCTTGGTAGCCACCTATATGCAGGCGAAAAAATTCCTGGAGAACTGGCTCCTTTGGATAGTGGTAGACGCCATTTATGTAGGGGTATATTTCTATAAGGGACTGGATTTCTTTGCCATTCTCTCCATCTTCTATACCATTATGGCCGTATATGGATTCATCCATTGGAGAAAGACTTATCAATCAGCTGCTACATGACTTTTAGAAGAATAGCCATAGTAGGACCTGAGTCCACAGGGAAGTCTCTTCTTTCTAAAGAACTGGCGGATCATTTTCAAACTGTTTGGGTGGAGGAGTATGCTAGAGAATTCTTACATAGATTAGACAGAGAATATAATCAAGCAAATTTAATAGACATCGCCAATGGACAGTTAGCTTTAGAAGAAGAAAGGGCTAATGAGGCCAACTCATTTCTCTTTTGTGATACCAATCTCCTGGTCATTAAAGTCTGGAGTGAGTTTGTATTCGGAGAAGTAGATCCTTGGTTAGTGGAGAATATGCAACTCGACAGCTATACCCTCCATCTACTTACAGACATAGATTTACCCTGGGAGGAAGATCCTCTGAGAGAACACCCACACAGACGGAAAGAGCTGTTTGATATTTACCAAAAAGAACTCTTTTCAGCAGGAGTCCCCTTTGAAATCGTGAGAGGACAAGGCCCTGACAGATTAGCCTCTGCCCTAAAGGCGCTGGAGGCCCATTCTCTGGTCTCAGCTTGATTCAGAAATATTTTCCTTCTTTCTTTGTCCTTGTATGAAGTAAGACCAGGGGTGCCCATAAATTTTTACGGGCTGAGATCATACCCTTAGAACCTGATCCCGGTAATGCGGGCGAAGGGAAGTTAGTATGGCTAATAGGTCATCCCCTGGCCTATGTATGACCCATAATTTTTTAACCCATGAGAAACATGATGTTGCTCCTATTATGGAGCTTGATTCCACTGGCGAGCTGGGCACAGTTTACCGTAAGTGGAAAGGTAGTCACTAAACAGGATGAGCTACCTATTACCAATGCAGAGATCGCGTTAGTAGAAGCGGGAAAGCTGGTATTTGCTAATCAGGCAGGTGTATTTGAAGTACAGAACATTCCTGAAGGAGAATACACAGTTCAAGTGAAAGCCCTTGACTACCTAACTTTCGTGAGAAAAGTCAAAGTAGTAGCTAATACGGAGCTAACGTTCAAACTCATCCCTACCATAGGGATTTCTGAAGAAGTACTGATTACTGCTACCAGAGCTTCTGAGAAAACAGCCACTACCTATTCTGAACTGGACAAGGAAGCCATAGACAAGGTAAACTATGGACAGGACCTCCCCTTTATTCTGGATCAGCTTCCTGGAACTGTGGTTACCTCAGACGCAGGTGCAGGCATAGGCTACACGGGTATACGTATACGGGGAAGTGATCCTACGAGAACCAATGTTACCATCAATGGAATTCCCTTAAACGATGCAGAATCCCATGGGGTATTCTGGGTAAATCTACCAGATTTTGCCTCTTCTGTAGATAACATTCAGGTTCAGCGTGGAGTGGGAACCTCTACTAACGGTGCAGCGGCCTTTGGAGCTACCATTAATCTACAGACCAATACTATCTCCTATGAGCCCTATGCTACTTCTGATAACACTTATGGTTCTTTTAATACCTGGAAGAACACAGTCAGAGTAGGAACAGGACTAATAGATGGAAAATTCTCAGTGGATGCTCGTCTTTCCAGAATCAACTCAGATGGATGGGTAGACAGAGCCAGCTCTGATCTGCGCTCCTTCTTCATTTCCGGAAACTACTATGGAAAAAAGCAGCTTCTGAAGTTCAATGCATTTAGCGGAAAGGAAATTACCTATCAGTCATGGTATGGTGTACCGGAAGCATTAATCAATGGTGGTCCTGGAGACCTGGATGCATTCATTGATAGGAATTTTGTAGGAGCTGCAGATGCCGCCAATCTACGCTCTGCAGGCAGGCAGTATAATTTCTACACCTACGATAATGAGGTAGACAACTATCAGCAAAGACACTATCAGCTCATGTATGCCGCTCAGCCCACAGAAGCATGGAATCTTAACCTGGCCTTACACTATACACAAGGTGAAGGATTCTTTGAGCAGTTCCGCGAAGATGATGACCTGGCTGACTATGGTCTCCCCAATGTTCAGGTAGGAAATGAAACCGTAACTACCAGTGATTTAATAAGAAGAAGATGGTTGGATAATGATTTCTATGGTGCCATCTATTCTGCTCAATACCAGCCTACCGAAAACTTCCAACTTACCCTGGGAGGAGGATTTAACAGGTATGATGGGGACCACTTTGGAGAAATTGTATGGGCCAGATTTGCCAGTACTTCTGAGATCAGAGACAGGTACTATGAAAACCGTGGCCTAAAGGATGATTTCAATACCTACTTAAAGGGCACAGCAGAAATAGCGCCTGGCCTAATAGCCTATGCTGACTTACAACTCAGAACTATTAATTATGAGCTAGGAAATGATGACCTAAACGGCCCAGGTAATGATAATGATCAGGCACCGGTAGAAGGGGATTTTGACTATAACTTCTTCAACCCCAAATTCGGTCTTACCTACCAGCTCAGCACCAATCAAAACATATACGCCTCTTACAGCATCTCCAATAGGGAGCCTGTTAGAAGTGACTTGATAGATGCTCCAGATGGGAGAACCCCTGAGCATGAAACACTCTATGACCTGGAAGTTGGCTATAGACTCCAAAATGATAAGTTCCAATTCCAGGCTACCTACTACTGGATGGACTACAACAACCAGCTGGTACTTACTGGCGAGTTAAATGATGTAGGGGCTAATGTCAGACAGAATGTCCCTGATAGTTATAGAACGGGACTGGAGTTATCCGCTGCATGGTTGCCTACACCCAAACTCAGAATAGCAGGTAACCTGGCCTATAGCGTAAATAAAATTAAGGTGGCTGAAGAGATCTTTAGCGACTTTGATAATGGCGGCCTGGTGATCAACAGATTTGAAGATTCTGATATTTCTTTCTCTCCTGATTGGGTAGGAGGCTATACGGTTAGCTACGCACCGGTAAGAGGACTGGAAATATCAGCTATAGGGAAATATGTAGGCGATCAGTTCCTGGACAATACATCCAATGAAAGTCGTAAACTGGATGCCTTCTACAACCAGGACGTGAATATCACTTATACCATCAAGCCTTCTTGGGCAAAAGAGATTCAGCTAGGATTGTTGGTGAAGAATGTATTTGATGCGGAGTTTGAGCCTAACGGATACACCTTCAGTTATAAAACTGGAGGAGAAGTCATTACTGAGAACTTCTTCTACCCTCAGGCAGGTACTTACGCCTTGGGTAGATTATCGATTACGCTGTAATAACTTCCTTGGCGTCTTCGCGGCTTTGCGTGGAATCATTTCACGCGAAGTCGCCAAGCCGCAAAGAATTATAGGTGTATTGTGTATTCACGATGCAATTCTTATCTACTCACATGCCTACCTACGTCCCTTTCCTGGAACTAGATAAACTTTCTCCAAAGCTGGTAGTAGATAGCTACCACCCAGAAGCTTTCAACCTTTCTCATTGGAGAGGCGCAAATATTCATTCTCACCTACAAGAGGATACCAGCACTGGCATAGTGCTAAATGCAATCAAGCAAAATATTCCTGAGCTTGCGTATCCGTACGTTAGTAACAATCACTGGGACGTGGACGGCTTCATGGGAATCTGGAGCCTACTTAATCCAGCGCTAGCCATGGAGTATGAGGACGTAATCCGGGCAATGGCCCTCCTAGGAGATTTTCGAGAATGGAACTCTGAAAGTAAGTATGCAAATAAGGTACTCAGGCTAGTCTGCTGGCTAAATACCGTGGAGAAAAAAGAATTCTATAAGCCTTTTAGTGCGGACCAAAATGAGCTAATTGGGAGTATAGAAAAGTTCCACTACTTCCTCCCAGTATTCGGAGAAGTGCTACAAAACCCGGATAAATTCAGAATGGACTGGGAAAGAGAGTATGAAGAAGTAATAACTCACCTTCCATTACAAAAACAGGAACTCATTGTTGATATTAGACTATCTGTAGTAAGCGCTTCCTCTCCCCTACACTACTATGCACTTTTTTCTGGAAGTGATCAGGCAGACATGGTCTTAATGATGTATCCAGAGAATAGGTATGAGCTGGAGTATAAATACACAACTTGGATAGATACACCCTTGAGAAAATCTTTTCCCAGGATCAGCTTCAAGCCACTTGCTACCTACCTAAATACCTTTGAAGAAAATGGCAGATGGGTGTACCACGCCATAAAAGATACAGGGCCTTCCCTCCACCTGCATGCCAGCACTTTAGACAAAGCTGACAGATTTGACCATCCTTATTCAAGAGAAATTGGAAGTTCTTCCATCCCACCAGAGCAATTTCAGGAGATTATCACTTCTTATTACCGAGAGGCTTATGAACACATATCCCCACAATCTCTTTGGAAATGGAAAGATATGCAGGAAGTGAACGAGGGGTTGGCACCTAAGTTGGCTAGATGGAAGTAAAAGGATGTTCTAAAGGCTTTAGCA
>JBCDBC010000530.1:0-4588 GCA_039184535.1 Bacteroidota bacterium
AAACTGAGAACCTATATGCTTTCAGCTTAAAAATCTAACCACTTCAAGTTAGAAATTTTGTTTCTAAAATCAAGCTCAGACTTAGCCTCCTGAAAAGTTTACGGCCAGCTAGCCCAATAGGTTAGAGGTATTATGGCAAATTGAACTTTATTTTTTGAATAAATTATTCGACTATGATCAAGCTGCTATAAACGGAAGAATACAGTATGGTAGATAATAGGAGAATTTGAAGGGCCTTTAGAAGGTTATTTTGGGTAAATACCCTCAGCTTCAAAGTAGTCCAAGACATGGGTTCTCAGTAGATGGAGTTGGGAGAATATGTCTGTGTAGGGTAGGGGCCTTACCAGCTCCCAATGTGGCCAACCATCCTGATCAAGATGTGATAACTCATAAAAGCCTGATTGGGAGAGTAATCTACATATGGCAATATGCATGAGATCTACTTTCTCCTCCTTGGAGAACTCCTTAGGGGTACTTCCCAGCTCTCTCACCCCTATAAGGAACATGATAGACTCCATGGTCAGGTCTTTCCCAAAATGGCTTTTGAGATGATCCTCCAGCCCCTTCCATCTAATAGTAATGTCTTGCTCCACACCTGAAAGTCCTTACTTTATTTTTGAAGTGCCTATTCTTCCCCATCTTACGCCAAAGTCGGATTCATAGGAGAAGAAAATGAACAGAGGTTTTCCTACTATATGGTTTTCAGGAACAAAGCCCCAAAAACGACTATCTTCTGAGTTGTGTCTATTGTCACCCATCATGAAGTAGTAGTCCATCTCAAAGGTGTAAGATTGGGCTTCTTTCCCATCTACAAAGACCTTATTCTGCTTGGCTTCTATTTGGTGGTTTTCATATCCACTGATCACCCTCTTATACAAGTTGTAATTAGCAGCAGTAAAAGGAACGGTCATCCCTTTCTTGGGAACTATGATAGGCCCAAAGTTATCTATGTTGTGGGGGAAGTATCTTTTATTACCAGGATAAACGTCAGCTCTAAATTCTCCTTTTGGAGAATAAATGGTATCTACATTTCTGACTTCCGGCTTAGCCTCCAAAATCCTGGCGATAGAATCTGGCATCCAGAAGTAGTAAATATTAGATGCTTTGATGGAGATCCAGTTTTGGTTAGTAGAGACTATTTCTTCCCTGGAATTTACTCTGTTCTCCCTGAAGCCTAATTCCTTCATATCAGGGAATGAGAGTTCTTTTAGGTTCCTGGCATTTTTAATTCTTCTACTCTTTAGGAAACGGGCATTAGGTTCTGTTTCAAGCAAGTATTGGAATTGCATATTAGGAGGATTCCAGGAAGGCTTTCCATCAATATGAATCTGCTGGTCTATGATTTCCATGGTATCACCTGGAAGGGCCACACATCTTTTAATATAGTTTTCCTTCATGGAAATGGCCTCTACTTTCCCTGCCCCATCTCCAAGATCATCTATATCATGTGCAGGATAGTTAAAGACTACAATGTCATTTCTATCAATATTCTCCAACCCAGGTAGTCTGTAGTAAGGAAGTTCTAGCCAGTCCAAGTAAGAGGGCATAGTGAAGTCCGCCGCCTTTACACTGATTTTATTATGAACAAATGGGACAGACAAAGGGACCATCGGCATTCTGGAACCATAATGAAACTTACTCACAAACAGAAAGTCTCCTGCCATTAAGGTTCGTTCCATAGAGCTGGTCGGAATCATAAAAGCTTCTATGAAGAAGGTTCTGATGATAAGGGCAGCTACCCCTGCAAAAAGGAAAGCATCAGCCCATTCTCTGGCTCCCGTTTTCTCAGGAACATTTTTATGTTCAACTGGAGGGCCTAAGTATTTGGTTTCAGGATCAAAGCCTATTTTGGGGAAATAGACAAATGGAAGAAGAACTGCCAACGCTTGTTCTCCGAAGGAATACTTCCCATAGGACTTTACCAGTTCAATGTCCATGGAGATTTTCACAAGCGTCCTCACAATAGGAATTAATGTTAGTACTACCCACCAGACTGGTTTCCCTATCAGCTTTACCCAAACGAAGTCACTGTAGACCGGAATAAATGCTTTCCAACCCTGCTCTCCAGCTTTTTCAAATAACTTATACAGACCCACTCTGATACCCAGAATGATCAGAATAAAAACTATGGTGTAGATAATGCTAACGTTCATAAGAAATACTTTTCTTTTCAAGAAGGCAGAGACTGCCGACTTAAGCTTCCGCAAAAATAGTAAAAAGGATAAGTCTTACTAATACCCTGTTAATATCCTCTTACTTACTATGAGTAGAATTATAGAGAATTTTCTTACGGTCAAAGGAAAAGAAAATGGTTAAACGCTTCTATTGCTATATAAGTGGCCTTTTAGGCTTCCGTCATATTGGCTAAAGGCTTTCTTGGCCATTTCAAATCCATGCTTCCTTCTCTCTTGAATTTTAGCAGGGCTGAAATCAATAATGTTTCCCATTTCCTTTTCAGGTTCTATTAGAATGGTCTGAAACTGCTGTAGTCGAATTCTCCTACCTGAACTTGAACTCATCCTGTAAAGATCCATATGTGGAGATTGTGCTTTTACCTGAGCTACCAGGTCGTTGATGGTGAGAAACTCACGGAGGTCATTCACGAAGATTTCATCCAGGGCTATATCTATAAGCGCTCTACTAGCAATTGAAAAAATATCTTTCCCTGATTCATCTATTTCCTTATTCTCTACATCAGGGGTGTAGCAGTTAATGATGATAATCTCATCCGGGTGATCCTGAATCACATGGCCCAGCGGACTGGTGTCTCTTATGCTACCATCCACCACATCATAATAGGTCTGCTCACGGGTTTCTATAGATGGAACAGGTGCCCAGAGAATGGGAATAGAAGCTGAAGCCAGTATAGCTTTTTGGAACTCCAGGTCTCTCTCAAAATCATCAGGAGAAAGCGCCAGGTACTTTCCATCTCTTAGAGAAACAGCCCCTAGTCTAAAATCAAACTTATTTGTATCTATCAAAGATAGGGAAACATAGCGCTTCAGTAACTCAAATAGAGGCCTGTTACTCAGAACAGATTTTTCTCTGGTAAGAAGCTTACGGGCTACATTTAGCATTTCTAGCCTCCCTGTGAATATAAGCCTTTCTAATTTAGGGGAGTCCCATATCTTGATCAAATCAGGGAACTTATCCATGGCCAGCATTACCCCATTGATGGCTCCCACTGACACCCCATTGATGATGTTGAAATGAAAATCTTCAATTCTACGTTTTACGTGCTTCTCTATATATTCCAGTGCGCCTACCTGAAAGGCTCCGTTGGCTCCCCCTCCACTCAGGACTAATGCTCTTTTCATACCCTTAGATACTTGATTTTTCAGATCTATTCACCTAAAATTCCTATTTCTATCTATACCTAATCTAATTCTCTTAACAAATATTCAACAATTTTGATACCTAGTAAAGGGATTTACGGTATACCCTGAATATTTGGCCGTTCGTTCTAGGAAAGTAAACCGTTGGTGGTAGCTACGTATATGTAAAGGGTATTATTATTAATTTACATCTCAATGATTATCCAATTTTTGAAAATAAACAACTGGATAATGATCATGCAAGCGTTTGGAATAAATTAGATAATACCCGTTTCTGTGTGAGCTTATGAGACAGGACTACTTTTGATTACTCTGACTGACTTATTATTACATTATGTCTTCTAACAATCAGGCTGAACGTCGTACCACCCTAAAGTATTCAATACTAACTTTTTTCTGCTGGTGTGGCGTATTTTTTCTGGGCTATGTGATTTTTTTTGTTGATGAACTACCAGGTGAAAGATGGTATTGGGAGCAGGAAAGACATCTTAATGATATTGCCAAGAGAATGAAATATGTGAGATTTATTCAGGAAAGAAGACTAGAGAAAGAAAGACAGTATTGGAAATCAAAAGGAAGAAATATAGAAACTTTCCGTTATGCCCAGGAAGAAGATAATGGGAAATTAGCCCACGAGGCTAAAGATACAGAGCAGAAAATAGGGCCATAACCATAAAATACTTCGATTAAATGTTATTGCGGGATCCACACACTAGGGGTCCCGTTTTTTTGTTTAGGCGCTATACTGGTCTAAGGTAAGGAAGATTAACAAACTTGATGTATCTTTGCAGTCAACTTGGCAATTCCCTAGTATACCGATACGAATGTCAACAGATAAATTGGACTTATTCCCTGAAGGAAAGCTTCAGGTTACCCTTCAGCGCTTGTGTCAGCAACTCATAGAGCATTATGGCGATTTCCAGGATACGGTCATCATTGGATTGCAGCCCAGAGGGATATTTTTGGCTAGGCGGATATCTGAATTACTCAAAACACGTATTCCTTCCCTCCACTTACCCCTGGGAACCATGGACGTTACATTTTACAGGGATGATTTTCGGAAAAGAGACGTTCCCATTACTCCTAACCAAACTCAGATAGACTTCCTGACAGAGAATAAGCAAGTCATTCTCATAGATGATGTATTATATACTGGCAGGACGGTCAGAGCTGCCATGGATGCCATGCTAGCCTATGGAAGACCTTCTACCGTTTCCCTTCTGGTGCTAGTAGACAGAGTAAGGAAGAGACAA
>JBCDBC010000531.1:0-4586 GCA_039184535.1 Bacteroidota bacterium
CCCATTGGCCAGGTATAGCAGTAAATCATTCTGACTTTTCCATAGATGAATATGGGTATCTGTCAGGCCGGGGATGAGGAACCTGCCAGTACCATCAATACTTACAATATTTTCTACCTCCTGGTAAACTGTATCAATAGAGATGATTTTCCCCTGATCAAGGGTAACAGTTCTGTTAGGGAGCATGCTATCAGCCTCTGGAGAAAGGACGGATACATTCCTGATGATGATCTTCCCTTTGGTGGGTTCAAAAAGGGAAGACTTCACTCTCTTAGTCTTACCACCATACATGAGATCCAGTTGGTCATTGGCCCAGATAACGGAGGCTATGGTGGATAAAGTCAAGGCGATGGTTAAGCCTATTCCTATTTTTTTGATGAGTGCTAATTTCATATCGGTTCGAGATTATGACCCCAATAAGCACTCTATCAAATGGCTAATCTTCTCAAAACGCGTTTTGAGAGTAAAAATAGATTGATAGAAGTAGGCCTATCATACCTCAGGGTTTTAGAGAGGACTTAGTTGAGTCATGTGATATCTAGCGTAATACTGAAGAGGGCTATGTTGGAGGAATCACTGTACACGGACAGGAGTCCTAATCTATTCTCTTGACAAGCAGGAGCTTGTCAAGCCTCGACAGGGTACGGAACAAGCTCCTGCTTGTTCTGAAATGTAGTGCAGGACTCCGGTCCTGTGGAAGTGTTAAAAGAGAAACTAGAAGGAGTTACCCTAGATTCCGTTTGACCCCACAAGCATCAACTCTGGCCCACCGGAATGACAGAGAAGAATTATGAATATGAAGTATTATTCCCCTTCAAATACGCCTTAGGTGTCATGCCCGTATGCTGTTTGAAGATCCTGTAGAAGCTGGCTTCAGAGTTAAAGCCTGATTCCAGGGCTACTCCCAAGAGGGACATTTGCTCAAAGGCAGGGTCCTTCAGTTTCACCTTTACATCCTCTACACGGTACTCATTGATCAGATCTCGGAATTTCTTCTGGAAGGATTCATTAATGACAATGGAGAGACTTTGCTGGGGGATACTCAGGTGTTTCGCTAACTCTTGTATAGTCAGGGTGGGCGTGAGGTACACTTTGTCTTCGTCTAAGGCTTTATTTACTAACTGTATGATTTCGGCTTTCCTTTCTTCTTCCAGAGTAGAAGATTTGGGACTAGTGGCTTGTTCCGGAACTTGTGCTAATTCATAATGAGGTTGTCTATATCCAGTGAGACCAAAGTAATAAATGAAGAAAGCCACAAATACATTGTAGAAAGCTTCTACCCTGATCACTGGAGCCGAACTCGTAGGCAAAGTGTTTACCAATATGATGGTGGTAAAGAAAAGCCCTCCCATGATAGAGGATAAGATGAGCAAACTCTTCATCCAATTGAAATCAGGGTAGGTGGTATTAGAGGCATTTTCGTTGAGCCATTTCCTGTAAACCTTGATTTTTCTATAGCAGAGGTATAGATAGACTACAATGGAAAGGATAGTAAGGTAATCTTCCAGAGTAGTTACTTCCCAGAAGCCTAAGCTTTTGGCTAGCTCGTCCTTCTCAGATAAGCTCTTGACACCTAAGACCGAGAAATAGACAAGGGTGGAATAGATTTGTGAGAGAATAGCTGGGACTAAGTGCAGCCAATTAAATCTCTTGAGGCTGAACTTAGGATTAACTAGAGAAGCAGCATAGTAATAGAATAGCGGAGCAATGGCCAGCTCCAAGGCATTGGGGAAGTATCTCAAAACGGGAATGTCCCAATACCAAAAGCCTGATATTTCTTTAAAAATGGAAATGCTGAAAACGATCAAGGCTAAGCCCAGGTACTTATTTGAGCGGGGATTTCTCTTGGAGAATATCAATAACACACCCGTCACCAGTCCCTGGACGATTCCAATTAATAGTAAGATCTCTATGATGGATAAGGAGGCTGACAATTGCGTTTAAGTTGATGATGAATATCTTATTGACAGGTCATTGCTAAACTAGGATGTACAATGTTAAGCTTTTTCTGTGTCCAAAGCTGAAAGAGAAGAGGACTTACAACAGCCTAAATAAAAATATGGTTAGCAGCCCCCAACTAGTCCCGGTAACCATACTCAGGATGGCCAATACTATGGCGTGTGGCATCAACTCTTGTTTGTAGGCTGAAGTTACTGCAGGCGCCGTAGAGATACCACCAAGGTTAGCCATACTCCCTATAGCTACCCAGGCAATATTGGTTTTCAGCAACCTAGCTGTTCCCAGCATGGACAGAAAATGTAATACGAGCCAGATCAGAACCAGGATAATCAGGTTAACGGGTAGAGAAAGATTGGAGAAATTGAGTTTTAGGCCAAGGATGGCCATGATAACTATGATGGAAACGCCTGCCATCTTTAGCACTAATTGATGGTTCCAAATAGGAATGAGATTGCCCAGTAGTAGGCCTATCACAGAAAAGATCACTACACTCCACAAGAAGGACATGGGAATGAAATAGAATAGAATCATAATCCCTATGATTGAGCCTAGGGTTACCGAATTAATTAACCGGATACTTGCCTGGCTGTTCGGTTGATGAGGTTCTACTAGGGGCATATCTGACTGAATCCCCCATGCTTTATTGAAATAATCACTCTTCTTAATGAACTGGAACATCAATATGGTCCAGATATTTACCAGGATGTTGTCCAGTACCAGAATAGACAGAAACATAGACTCAGGGGTTTCTATCAATTCCTTGAGAATGAGCTGGCTAGTACTTCCTCCTATCCATCCTCCCACGATGGGAACCAGGCCTTTCCAAAAGGAGTTCTCCAGGAAGATTTGCTCATTCACAGGATCTATCCATACAAAGAGAATGACCAGAAGCACGGGAAGCGTCGCTATTACCAGTGAGCCTACCCCAAATACAATGATGGGCTTTATCCCTACTATTTTGAGCTGCTTGAAAGATAAAGCACTCATGACCGTGAGAATGGTAAAAGGAATAATCCATGACTTGCTTAGGTCATGCAAAAGTACTTTTGAGAGATCGATGCTAAATATATGGGTGATGGCTGCAGGTATCACATAGGCAAAGAGAATAGCCGGAAACCAATCCAGTAAGGTCTTCACAGCCTTGTGTTCCACCCGATTGATCCAGCTAACGAATAGCACGGTTAGCAGGACAACTCCTGTAGCTGTAACTAGTAAATCAGTATCACTCATACTTTTGGGTAAGAATCCCCAGACACATTTTTAGGCCCTCATGGAAATTCCCTATTCTAAGGTTCTCATTGGGGGCATGTATGCTGTTATCTGGATTAGGAATACGAACGGATATAGCCGGAATTCCCAGAGTAGTAATAAATGGGGCAATAGGCTGAGAACCACCTGTGGCCTGCATTCTGATATAATTCCCTTCTCCAAACACATGATCCATAGCCTGTCCTAACCATGCCCCCAGTGGAGAGTCCAGATCTGTCCGGAAAGGGCGTGAACCTATTTTGGAGATTACCTTAATGATCTTGGGATATTTCCGTCTTTCTTCATCGGTGGGATCTCTATCTAGCACATGGAAACCTTGAGATTGGATAAACTCAGTTACCAGTTTTATCTGTCGTTCCGCAGGGGTTTCTACTACTAGTCGCATATCTACTTCTGCCAATGCTTCAGAAGGAATAATGGTACGAACGCCCTTTCCTACCCATGCGGCCTGTAAGCCTCTCACATTGAAGGAAGGAAACTGTAACGCTTCCTGATAAGTACCCCCTATGGATTCCGGGCTCACTATGCCTAATTCATCCATCAGTTGCTCTTTATTCTCAGGAACTATATTGACCATCTTCTTTCTGGCTTCATCCATCACTACTCCTTCATAAAAACCAGGAATGAGGACTTTCCCATCTTCATCTTTTATGGCTGCTAATAGCCTGGAAAGCCCGAAGACAGGATTAGGGGCATAATTCCCGTAATGACCGGAATGGAGGTTTTTCCTGGCACCAAAAACGGTCAACTTCAGGGTAGCGATTCCCCTAGCTCCAAAGGTGAGGGTAGGAAGATTACCAGGCGGGCGTGTGCCATCTATGATCAACATGGCATCCGCCTCAAACAGATCAATATTAGCTTTCAACATATCCGCCAGGGTAGGGGAGCCTAACTCCTCCTGAAAGTCCATGATGGCTTTGATGTTGAAGTTGGCCTCCATATTGAGGGCTTGGAGAATCTTTAAAGATTGTAAGAATGCAGTCGCTGGCCCCTTAGAATCAGAAGCTGATCTGGCAAAAATCTTCCAATCAGGATCGTAATCTCCATTCAGCTTTTCCCATGGGATGACCTCACACTCACTATCAACACACTCTTTCAAAACTGCTTTAAAAGGGCTTTCCTGATGCCAGGCTGAAGTATCTACGGGCTGTCCGTCTATTTGTAGGTAGAAAAGAAGGGTAGGGAGTTTCTTATCCAGGATCTTTTTGACGAATACATGCTTAACTCCTTCCTGAGTTAGGACCTGGGTTTCAAAATCTAGCTTCTCAAACTCCTGAATACACCAGTCCACATTCAGGTCTATATTATCAGGCACCTTCCCAATATTAGGCAAAGCCAGGAATTCCTTGAGGGTATTC
>JBCDBC010000532.1:0-4581 GCA_039184535.1 Bacteroidota bacterium
CCACCTTTGGACTTTGTTTTTCGTTATCCAGGCATTAATATCGCAGTCTTATTAGCGAACCTAGCGAGAAATATGAGAATTTTTACTCTAGTGGCGATTCTTTGTGTTGCCTTTTCTGTTCCTTTTCAGTCAGTAGGACAGTCTTACACATTAGATGATACTATCTCCATAGTTTCTTCCCGCTTACCTCTGAAAATTCACGAAACAGGCAGAGCCATCACAGTTATTTCTGACAGTGTAATCCAGACGCTACCTGTACGTAGTATAGATGAAATTTTCACCTACCTTCCGGGAGTAGAAACACAAACCAGAAACGCCTTTGGTGCACAGGCTGATATCCTGATCAGAGGGAGTTCCTTTAACCAGGTGTTGATACTGATTGATGGAATGAGAATCAATGACCCACTTACTGGGCACTTTAATAACTATATCCCCATTACGCCAGATGAAATCGCCAGGATAGAACTCTTAAGAGGTCCGGCGGCAGCAGTATACGGACCTGACGCCGTGGGGGGTGTATTACTGATCTACACCAATCACTACTTCAGAAAGCAGGAAAATAAAGGATTCAATACCCGAATAAGTGGACTGTTAGGAGAGAATGCCCTCAAGCAGGGACAGGCCAGTATCAGCCATGATGGCAGCAAACATAAATTTAGTGCCGGTACCTTCATCAATACATCTGATGGGCATGAGCTTTCCTCAGGGAGAAGAGGCTTTTTTGACAATCAGACCTATCATGCTGCCTACTCCTACCATAATGTAGATGATTGGTCTTTCATTGCCAGAGCAGGTTTTGACAAGAGAGACTTTGGCGCACAGTACTTCTACAGTCGCAGCACCTTCGATGAATCTACTGAAAGAGTTACTTCTTTCTGGACACAGGCAGTGGCTAAGAACACGACTAAGAATGGGAATGAAGAAATTGGGATCTCCTATAGAAATACGGAGGATGTATTCACCTTCAATCCAGCTTTTACGGTCAATATGCACACTACCGAGTTTTTCAATTCTCAATATATCAGGAGATTCTTAACCCATAAGGATCTAAAATGGAATCTGGGTGCCCAGTTAGACAATAGAACCATTGACAGTAATGACAGAGGGCAGCATAATGACTGGCATGCAGGTGTATTCAGTGGCGTACATTGGCAGCCAAAAGATAACCTCTTCCTAAGCGGAAATTTCCGCATGGATTACGATGAGAACTATGGGCTGGAAGTGCTGCCCCAGTTGAGTGCCAGCCATACCCTGGGACCATGGATATTTAGAATAGCTGCTGGTAGGGGAATCAGGGCTGGGGACTTTACCGAAAGGTTCATCGGAACCAACCTCACCTCAGTACTTTCCTCAGGAAGAAACCTGGGTAATCCTGATCTGGAAGCAGAATCTGTTTGGAGTACTGAAATAGGGATGGACTACTCTCCTAGTCCGGAATGGACCTTCAGCACTACGGTCTTCACCAGAAGAGGGACCAATATGATTGACTACATCATAGCACCAGCTGAAGTGATAGAGTCCGTCAGGCCTCTAGAACCTCAGGGAGAATACTTTTATGCGCAGAACCTGTCTGACTTACAGACTTCCGGGGTAGAAATCATAGCTAACTACGCCAGGAGATGGAATAGACATAGGCTAAATGCTACCCTGAGCTATTTACATCTAGATACAAATACTCAGGATGGAGAAGTATCTAAATACCTAGCAAACCATGCAAAAGACCTGATCAACGGCTATATATCACTAAACCATAGAAGTTACACCCTAGCACTTAGTGGTTTATGGAAAGAAAGAGATAGGGAAATTGCCCCCACTATCAACAGCGAGCTTAGGCCTTCCTACGCCACATTGAATACCAGAGTATCAGTAAGGCTTTTCCATAACTTATCTGTCGTGGGACAAGTGAATAACATTTTTGATGAGAGGTTCCAGGATATACTGGGAGCTGAAATGCCGGGAAGGTGGGCAGCAGTAGGATTAAGTTGGCAGGCTAAGTAGGAGAAGTTCCTTATGCCCGTAATTCTGTAAGGGAGATATTCATTAACTTGCAGCAT
Source organism: Bacteroidota bacterium (assembly GCA_039184535.1). GTDB lineage: Bacteria > Bacteroidota > Bacteroidia > J057 > J057 > JBCBKZ01. The sequence continues at coordinate 2,055 of JBCDBC010000532.1, forward strand.
GTTCACTGAGGACCAAAATCCTTTTTCAAGAACCTTATGAATTCCCGTATCTTCATCCTCTTCATATTGGCCAGTGTTATGATCAAAAACTATATCTCCGGACAGCCCTTCATGTCCCAACAGATACAGCAAGGATATCATCATGTGGGAGATACCACCCACTTTCTCTTTGATTACCAACATTATGGGACTGAAGAACCCTGGAAGGTAGTGCTGACAGGTTCATTTAGAGGATGGAGTCAAGACATGGAAGATTCTGCCTGGGTATTACACAGATTCTCTCCTAGTCTATGGATCCTCTCTATTTACAATCCACAATATGAGGTGATCCCTCCCAGAGCAGAATTTAAGTTTCGGATTAATGAGGGAGAATGGATAGATCCCCCTACTGAGGCCCTTAATAAGCAAGGTGGGAACCAACTCTTCCTGTATGATGTTACCCCGCCTACCCTCAAAGCTGAACTCACTGCCAATAAAACTATCCGGTGTTTGATAGAAGGAGTAGATAGGCCCATGAATCCGGAAGCCTTTATCTTGACAGATGCAAAAGGAAACTCCATTCCCATAGCGGAAATACTGCCTAATACGTCAAAGCAGAGTTTGCTAATTCCGGCTTTAGAAATAGATATCAGGCGGGTTTATTATCTGGAAATCCCTTCCGAGAAACTCAAAACGGTTTGCTCGTTTGATGGCTGGTTTAGGGATTTATATTCTCCTAAACCCATGGGCGCAGAACTTGAAGATAGCAAAACTGCCTTTAGAATATTTGCACCAAGGGCGAATAAGGTGAAGCTCTACCTGTATGAGGATCCTGACACCAAGAAAGCACTATCCATAATAGACATGGTCCAGGATAAAGATGGCGTATGGGAGTACATACATCATGAGAATATCAAGGGCATCTACTACGATTTCACTGTTCATGGCTTTGATGAGCCTGGGAACCATTTCTATGAAACCAATCCGGTTCACATATCAGATCCCTATGCAAGAGTGAGCATGGATAGCTGGGGAAGAGCTAGAGTCTGGGAGAAAACTACTCCTGCTACCCCTCTGAAGAATGGCATTCCGGCTATGGAAGATGTCATCTCTTATGAAGTTCATGTGCAGGACTTCACAGATTTGTTACCGGTTTCTGATGATAAGAAGGGTACCCTTACTGCCATGTTTGAGCCAGGCCTGACCAATAGCCAGGGAGAACCCATTGGCTTTGACTATCTGGTAAACTTGGGGATAAACGTAGTACACCTCATGCCCGTTCAGGAATTTCTCCACTATCCTGATGAAGACTGGAAGTCCGCCTTTGAGAAGGATTCTTTCATGATAGAACAGGGCATTAACCTGGAGAATTACCAGTGGGGATATCGCACCTCTCACTGCTTTGCCATAGAGTCCAGATTCAGGCAAAGAGGAACTCAGCCCGGTGCGGAACGCGAACAGTTCCGTGATCTGGTTCAGGCCTTCCATGATAAGGATATAGCGGTCATCATAGATATAGTGCCCAACCATACAGCCGAAAATATGGATGGGAGGGAGAACCCTTATTTCTTTCACTTTAATGTACTGGATAAGCAGTACTACTACCGCACCAAGGACCTGGATCTCATAGGAGAATACGGGAATGAGGTAAAGACAGAAAACAGACCTATGGTGCAGCGCTGGCTAATAGACCAGTGTAAGCACTTTATAGAGGAGTTTGGAATAGATGGATTTAGAATAGACCTCGCGGGTCAGATAGATCAACAAACCCTGATCAAGCTGAGAAAAGAGCTGGGAGAGGAGATCATCATCTATGGTGAACCCTGGATAGGCTCTTATGATCCTGACTTTGAGAATAATCCTGACTGGGACTGGTATAAGATAGACTCACCTATCACCTTCTTCCAGGATGATGCACGTAATGCCCTGAAAGGGCCTACTGATACCCCCAAGGACAAAAGTACAGACAGAGGATTTGCCGGAGGAAATACAGACCAGCGAGAGAATGCTATGTTGGCCCTTAGTTCGTCCTTCCCTGAAGACAAAACCCCCCTCTCAGGCATCAATTACCTGGACATACATGACAACTGGGCATTGGCAGATCAGTTTGCCACCCACGACTGGGATGGCAGATGGGGCGTAGATGAAGACAACTATAAGATAGCCGCGGTCATGCTCTACACCTCTATGGGTCCCATAGTTACGCACGGCGGAAGTGAAATGATGCGTTCCAAAGGATTGGCTGAACTGAAGGAAACCGTAAAGGAAACTACTTCAGGAACCAAGGTGTTTTTACATGGGAAGAGAGATACCTACAACATGCGTGCTGCCAATCACTTCATTTGGGAAAATGTAGGCAAGAATAAGGAAGATAAAGACACCTTCTGCGACTATAAGGGGATGTACGCTTTCTGGCAGGGGCTGAATAAATTCAGACTAAGCCCTTATGGGAAAGTGTTCAGAACAGCCGAAATAGTTCCTGCAGATTATTACCAGTGGATCTTACCAGAAAACAGGCATATGCTAGGCTATCTGGTAGATAAGAAGG
>JBCDBC010000533.1:0-4581 GCA_039184535.1 Bacteroidota bacterium
GACAAAGTAAGGATGCTTTTGGTTGGGGAAGAAAACTGATAGGAGGCGTCCCGGAAGAACTATGGCATACTATACCTGAAGGAATGGGAACACATTTAGCCTGGCAAGTAGGTCATTTAGCCCTGAGTTGTTATTATCATTCCGTCATGGTCATCACCGGCCATCAGCCTGAGGTCCTCCAAAAAGTAGCTGTCAAAGAATACAATGACTACTATAACACTGCCCAACCAGTGAAATCAGTGCATGTACATTCTCCAGCAGAATTACTACATGCCATGGCCGTGATGGAAGAAACCTCTCTCAACATTATAGCAGAAATGACAGAGGAAAGCCTAGAGGAAGAGTTATTCGATCTGGGATTCCCACATCCGGTAGCCAATACCAAGTGGGAAGCCATAGATTGGAACATCAAACACTATATGTACCACTGTGGGCAGATAGGTATGCTCAGAAGAGCCCTGGGGGTACCGTTTGATTTTAGGGCCTAAAGGTGAAGCTAAATATTCCGTCCAAGGTCGTTGAGGTTCTCGAAACGACAAAGCTAAGTGAAACAATTAGCGCCTTTGAGACCCTCAGGTACCTTATAAATCCAAGCGTTTAACTTCTTGTAGGTTAATTTAATTCAGGACATCCAATGCAAAATCCCCCACTTTAACAAATCGTTAAGAATAATCTGCTGTTTTCGTATAACGGCTGACATTCAGCCAGCTATATGATGACTACTTTTAGGTATAAATTCAAAGACCATGAAAAAATACCTCTTAATCGCATTACGAATCATCACCGCCATCATTCTCATTCAAACCCTGAGATTCAAGTTCACGGCACACCCTGACAGTGTGTACATCTTCACCACTGTAGGGATGGAACCTTTTGGAAGAATTGGAATTGGGGTACTGGAACTCATAGCTGCCGTTCTATTACTCATCCCGCGTACGGTTTGGTTAGGAGCCGGCCTTGCCTTAGGCGTCCTGGCAGGAGCCATCTTCTTCCACCTGACCATATTAGGCATTGAAATACATGGGGATGGAGGAACCTTATTTTATATGGCCCTGGGTACTTTCTTGATGAGTGCCATCATTCTATGGAATTACCGCGCAGATATTCCTATTCTCAACAAATACTTACCAGCCCTTAGCTGATAAAAGATAAATACCCATTAAGAAACCGATCAATCAATTGTGAGACTTGAGGAGCTCCTGGCATAAGCCGGGAGCTCCTTTTTTAGGCATACTTCCGTTTTTTCGAATTTTTGTACCTTGTCTATACGCACCATCACATAAACCCAGGACCTATGACATTTACCATCCCATTAGAGTGGATTTTCGAAGTTTTGATCAATGGACTCGCCATTTCCATTGCGGCATGGCTTCTCCCATTTGTAAGCATAAAGAACTTTCCATTAGCCGTCATCGTAGGGATCCTGATTTCCATCGTAAACTATCTGATCTGGTGGGGACTTGAGAGTGCAGGCGTAAGTTTCGCAGGATCGGACAGACTGGCTAGAGGCCTCATCAATATTTTCATTTACGCAGTGTCCATTCTCATCGTAGACTCCTTCATCAAAAACTTTAAAGTAAGTGGCATTCTCATGGCTGGTGTATTTGCCGTAGTAGTTTCCGCTCTGAACATTGTGCTCTCCGTTTTTGTGGGATCTCTTCAAAGCCAAGGCTTCTTCGGATAGGCATAACCTTCCGTTCAAGCAATAAGGGATGTTTTTCCGGAAAACATCTCTTATTTTATGCGCCTACCTCATATTGGAATGTAGGTATGTGAAATGCTCCGAATTTTCGTTAGGACTATATGAACTACTTTACCCCTAGGTTCGCTTGTAGCCTCTTGGTCACTCTCTTGTTGTCCTCTTTTCTAAACGCACAAAGCCCTCGTATTGATAGCCTGGAAAGCCTCCTGCCCCAGCATCCACAGGATACTCTGCTGGTGGACATCTACAATGATCTCTTTAATGCCTACCTCTATCAGGATAACCAAAAAGCGGCAGACTATGCCCAGAAGGAGTTTGAGTTAGCAAAGAAGTTGAAACATGAAAGAGGGATAGCCAATGGCCATGTAAACGTAGGCTTATCTCTTTTCCATCAGGGAGAAAATGCAGAAGCCATGGAGCATATGCTCACAGCCTTAAAACTTCAAGAAAAAAGAGGCGCCACTAACAACGTCTCCAACATCTACCTTAATATGGGCATTATCAACGGCTCCTCCGGAAATTATGAAAAAGCCATAGCGTACTTTGAGCAGAACATGAAGCTTAACAAAGAGCTGGGCAAAGCCTACTACAATGCCCTTTCTAACATAGGTAGGTGCTATCTGGAATTGAAGGAATATGACAAAGCCCTGGAGCATTATCAGCAAGTATATGAACTAGCAAAAGAATCAGGAGATGAAAGATATATGTGCTTTAACCTGATCACGATTGGGACGGTTTATGGTACTTCCGGTAAGCATAAAGAAGCCATAGCCTATGGAAAGAAAGCCTTGGCCCTTAATGAGAAATTCCAATCCAAAACCAACTTCATGCATGCCTATCTGGTGACGGGAAGTGCTTACTTGAAATTGGGAGACTTTCCTAGTGCTATTGAGGATCTGGAACTAGCAGAGAAATATGCCAAGGAGATTCATGACAATGGAAATCTCCTGATTACTTATGATTACCTGGCAGAATCTTATGCCGGGAATGAGGACTATAAGCTAGCCTTCGAAAAAGGAGAAGCTTACTCTATCCTAAGCGATAGCCTGGACAGAGTAGGACAAGAAGAGAGAATAGCCAATCTTCAGGCCAACCATGAACTGGAACTCCTGAAGAAAGACCAACAGATTCAAGAAACTGAACTCAGGGAAACCCGTGCATTGACGGGGGTTAGCATCATCGTGTTATTTCTGGTGCTGGGATTGAGCTGGTTACTGAACCGAAATAAACTTAAGGAACAAGCCCAAAAACTCACCATTTCCAGACAGGAGGAAGAACTGAGCAAGCAGAAGCTTTTTACCCTCCAAAAAGAGCAAGAACTGAAAAGCATAGCGTCCCACCTTAAAGGACAAACAGAAGAAAGAAAGCGCATAGCCAAGGACTTACACGACAGCCTGGGCTCCGACCTAGCCAGCCTGAAGATTCATATGCAGTCCCTTTCAGGATCACCTCAACCAGGCCAACTAAACGAACTCATACAGGCAGTGGACAAAAGTTGCAGAGAAGTACGGGCCATTTCACACCAACTACTCCCGCCAGCCTTTGGGGAAGAAAAATTTGTCACTATTCTCCAACAAATGGTTCGTGGCCTTCAGCTAAATCAGGATTGCCAGATTAGCTTGGATATCAGTGATCAGTCAATTATCAATGACATTCAGGCTGACAAACAGGTGGAAATATTCAGGATCACCCAAGAAGCCCTCCATAATGCCCTCAAACACGCTGCCCCTTCTCACATCAGCATTATGTTTAGTATGTTTGAGAAAGAGCTAAGTGTGTTGATCGAGGATAATGGAAAGGGGTTCTGTTCAGAGAATACCAGTGATGGGATAGGACTGAGGAATATGAAGGACAGGGCTAAGCAACTATCGGGTAGATTATCCATAGATTCCCATCCAGAAAGGGGTACTGTGGTGCATGTAGAGGTTCCCCTTACAGCGCCTCATTTAAGCGCAGTTTCATGAGTGAGTATCCCTATACCATATTGATTGTAGATGATCACAAGGTGCTAGCCAATGGATTAGCAGCCCTACTGGAAAAGCAGGATTCTCTGAAGGTGAAGGGCATAGCTCATAATGGTAAGGAAGCCCTGGAATTTCTCCAGAAAGAAGCGGTGGATCTCCTCATCACAGACATCAATATGCCAGATATGAATGGCATAGAACTGCTGACTGAAATTCGACAATGCTTCAAGGCGCAGAAGGTGATGGTCCTTAGTATGCATCAGGAGGTATCTGTGGTCAAATCCATTCTCAAACTGAATCCTGAAGCCTTTCTCTCCAAGCATGCTGATGAAAAGGTTTTGATAGAAGCCATAAACAGCGTTAAGGAAGGAGAAGTCTACTATGGGGAAGACATTAAGTCCATCCTGATTGACAGCCTGAGGGGAGCAGATACTTCCCCTTCTGAGATGGTCCCCACCCTTAGTCGGCGGGAAATAGAAGTACTTGGCTTGATTGCTCAGGAATTCTCCACCAAAGAAATAGCAGAAAAGCTATTCCTGAGCCTGCACACCATAGAAACCTACCGTAAAAACCTGCTGCGGAAGCTTGACGCCAGAAACTCCGTAGGCCTGGTAGCCAAGGCGTATCAGCTGGGGCTGCTGGAAAGTTGATTTTCTTCTTTCTGTAAGTGATCAAAAAAACGTCCCAAAAGCGTCATCTCAGAATCTCTCCTTCGGACTAGGGATGGTGGCTGACCCACAAGTCCATACCCTATTCTCCACCACCAGGACGGATTCTTTTTAGTAGATTTATTGGGAACTCACTGTAGATCAATGATAAACAAGTAAGGAGCATACCTTAAGTAAGACTCCCTACGGGGTCAGTTCTTTATTTTTATAGTGCTAATAATAGTGGAATCTCTTCGAGATTAATGAA
>JBCDBC010000534.1:0-4580 GCA_039184535.1 Bacteroidota bacterium
CTTCCATGATGACAGCATTGATCTTGGTCTTGATCCCGCTTTCTATCAGGGCTTCCAGGCAGTCCATCACCCTGTTGAATTCATCCCTACGGGTGATCATTTTGAACCTCTCACTATTCATCGTGTCCAGGCTAAGATTAATGGACTTGACGCCTATTTTCGTAAGTTGGGGGATGAAGCGAGTGGTAAGCACCCCATTAGTAGTGATATGTATGCTATCTATTCCTTCTATCTGAGAAACATCCTCCAGGAAATAGATAAGGTCTTTTCTAAGGAAGGGCTCTCCTCCAGTAATTCTGACTTTCCGTATGCCCATCTTACTCATAATTTCCAGCATACGCAGCATTTCCTCATAGGTGAGGAGTTCTTTCCGTGGGAGGTACTGAATCCCCTCTGCAGGCATACAGTAAAAGCATCTCTGGTTACATCTGTCAGTAACCGCCAACCGCACATATTCTATGGGCCTTCCGTGATTATCTATGATAGGATCAATTGCCATGCGCAAAATTTAAGTACCTTTAAACAGGTAGTCTTGTGTATATGAAACACAATATGATTTAAGCCTGATTATTCTATAAATTACAAAATTCCCTGTAAGACTGTTTGTAGAATCTCAATATGGACTATAAAATAATCTGCTTTGGTATAGCAAAAGACATTTTAGGTGGGCGGGAAGTGAGCCTGAGTTTACCGGAGAAGCTGACGGTAGAAGAATTTCAGAGAATTATTGAGGAGCGCTACCCCAAGCTTTCAGGGCTGGCCAGTATGAAGATAGCCGTAAACGAAAGCTATGCTACCCCGGGACAGTTAATTTCTCCTTCTGATGAAATAGTGTTAATTCCTCCCGTCAGTGGAGGCTAATTGTCACGTTTAAAGTCCTTCTTTCCTCCTGTTTTTTCTATCAGCTGAGTTTCCCGGATGATGATATCATGAGAAACTGCCTTACACATGTCATAGACCGTTAAAGCAGCTATGGTAGCACCAGCCAGAGCTTCCATTTCTACGCCTGTTTTTCCTACGGTCTTTACCCTGGTATCAATGATGACTTCTTCTTTATTCTCTACAAAGATGTCTATTTTAATACTGTGGATAGGAAGGGGATGACAAAGTGGGATGAGTTCGCTGGTTTTCTTGGCGCCCATTATGCCTGCTAGCCTGGCAGTTTGGAATACGGGTCCTTTCTTCATCTGTATCTCTCCTTCTTCCAGCAAAGCCAAAATCTCCCTCCCCAAAAGGACTTTAGAACGGGCGCGAGCCATTCTCTCTGTATCACTTTTCTGGCTAACATCTACCATATTAGCCCTACCAGCTTCATCTACATGAGACAAGGAAAGTTCTTTGTCTGTTGAATTATCTGCTTCCACTTGTTATTATTCCTTTAAGGACATATTCATTCCTACCAAAGGTACTATAATTTTTTCCTTAATTTTTCCATCAACATCACAAATGGCTTGGTATTCTGCATGACGTAGAAGTGCAAATAAGGAATTCCAGCGTCTAGTAACTGCATAGCCTGATGGTAGGCCCACTCTACTCCCACCTTCATTTCTTCCTCTCTCGACTTGGCAGCATCCATTCTTTCTATCAGCTCTGTAGGGATATCTACATAGAAAATAGCGGGGAGTCTGCGCACCTGTCGCTTGGAGGTGAGAATCTTAATTCCGGGAATCAAGGGAAAATCTATTTTTTGCTGAAGGGCTACCTGTCTGAAATCCAGAAACTTTTGAGAATCAAAAAACATCTGACTGACTGCATAATGCGCACCAGCAGCCTGCTTTTGTTGAAGGATATTCAGATCGAAGTCTCTATTAGGGGCTTCAAAGTGTTTCTCAGGATAGCAGCTTACCCCTATGCAGAAATTGGTCTTGGCAGCGTCTATCAGGTCATCTATGTATTTCCCCTTATTCATGCAGTTGACCTGCTTCACAAGGTCAATAGCATACTCATTGGTACTTCTGTCCTGAGGGATGGGTCTGGGAGAACGCTTATCTCCACGTATAGCGAGGATATTCTCTATACCTAGGTAATTCAATTCTATCAGTGCATCTTCTGTTTCTTCACGGGTAAAACCACCACAGAGAATGTGAGGAACGGGTTCTAGGTTATACTTATACTTGATGGCGGCACATAATCCGAAGGTACCTGGGCTTTTCCGCTTAACTTTTTTCTTGAAGCTACCATCCCCCATTTCTTCCCACATCACTTCAGCAGCATGGCTGGTGACATTGATAAAGGGAGGATTAAATGGCAAAATGGATTCTACCGCCTGGTGGAGCCGGGCTATATTACTCCCTCTTTTAGGAGGGATAATCTCAACACTTACTGTAGGATTTTTGACACGCTGGAGGTGTTCAATTACTCGCATACTTAGATTAATTTAGCTACGCAAATTAACCTACTATTCCACAATACCTAAAAGCTTATTTTCAAAAAAAGTTTCAGCCTTAAGAATGTCTGATGGCGATAACTGGATCCACTACTGAAGCTATCCAGGAAGGCAGAAAACCGGATACCAGACCTATGACAGCTGCCAGGCCCATGGCCACGCCTATGTCCTTCATGGTAATAAAGACATTGAAAGGTAGTTCATTACTTGTAATGAGCCATTGGACAAAGGTGGTTACTCCATAAACGCCTATTAGTCCCATGACTCCTCCGAGTAGACAGATGATGACGGATTCCGTCATAAACTGGTAAAGGATAAAGGATTTAGTGGCTCCCAAAGACTTTTGGATGCCGATCTCGTTGGTCCTTTCACGGACGGAGATATACATGATATTCCCTATGCTAAAGCCCCCGATGAGTACACTAAAAAGACTCACTATCACTCCGCCTATTTCAAGCACGCCAAAGAAGCCATTAATGGCATTCATGATAGACTCCTGCTTGTTAATAGAAAAATTATCTTTTGTACCTGGTTTCAATCCTCTTGAAGCACGCATAATACCCGTAATCTCACTCTCTACATATTCCATTTGCTCATAGTTAGAGAGCTTGATCATGACCAGCTTGTCTACTCGTCTGCTCTCCAGGTTGAAGGCTCTTTTCAGAGATTTGTAAGGCACACTTATGTCATCATCATCAGGACCTCCAAGGGGAACGCCCACTTTTTCCTTCACCCCAATCACTAGCCACTTTTTCCCACCAAATCTTATGTATTTCCCTACGGCTTCTTCCTCAGGGAATAAGCCTTCTTTTATCTCATAGCCAATAATGCAGTTATAAGGTCCCATCTGATACTCAACAGGAGAAAAAGCCCTACCTGCCGAGAGATTGAATCCTCCAAATCGCTCCATTTGGTCAGTAATCCCCACAGCTTCTACTCTACTTACTCCCAAAGCACCGTATTTGGCCTCCTGCCCACCTACTGTTACGGAATATCCTACTGCCTCTACTTCATCAAGTCCCTGTTTGAGCTTCTGGAAATCCCTAAAGCTCATCTTAGGCCTGTTCACATACTGATACCAGTCTTCTCCATTATCAGTCCAAGGCCAGTTATGAACAAAAAGAGTTGTATTGCCCAGGCTAGAGAGGTTTTCCGTAATAGATGACTTCATGGAACTCACCAGGGTAAGAATGCTACTAATAGCGAAGATACCAGTAGCTACCCCAAGCATTGTTAATAAGGCACGAGTACGATTACTGGTGATAGCTCCCCAGGCAAACTGTAGACCTTCAGAGAAAAACTGGAAAATGTTCATAGCTGTAAAATAGAAAACTTATTTCTATAAATCTCACATAGGTCATAAATGCCCCCACATTCACTCTGCCAACAATAAGGTATTCTCTATATAGTAATCAATATGTCCTACATCTCCCCGCGGCTAAAATTATCGAGAAATTTGACCATTATGCTTAAAAAAGGGATTCTCCTCTTTATTCTGATTTCGTGCATACAGCTAAGCAGGGCAGATCACCTATTATTACCCATGGATCAGTCTCAGTCTGATCACCTAAAAGCCTATGGGTTAGCCTTCTGGATTCTGGAGCATCAGGTAGAGGTAGACTGGCTCCTCAACTACAGAGGGGGAAGCTTCATGTGCAGGTATGCTGCTACTTTTGAGCAGGAACTTCAGATCAGGGGTATCACCTACGAAAAGATATCCGATGGGAAGGCTACAGACATACTTGCTGCAGTCACCTCCAATGACTCAAATACAGATGCAGTCAAACTAGAGAAGGCTCCTAAGGTGGCCGTTTATTCTCCCAAGAGTAAGCAGCCTTGGGATGATGCAGTAACCCTGGCGCTTACCTATGCAGAAATTCCTTATGAAGTAGTTTATGACCCTGAGGTGCTTGATGGAAAACTCTCAGACTATGACTGGCTTCACCTTCACCATGAAGACTTTACCGGTCAGTATGGAAAATTCTATCAGTCTTATAAAAATGCCGCATGGTACCAGGATGAGGTTAAGAACCAGGAAAACACAGCCAAGATCTACGGCTTTACCAAGGTAAGCAAAATGAAGCTGGCAGTAGCCCAGGGCATTAGAAAGTTTTGTGTAGATGGGGGCTTCCTCTTCGCCATGTGCTCTGCTACTGATACCTATGAGATAGCACTAGCAGCGGCTAATACAGAC
>JBCDBC010000535.1:0-4578 GCA_039184535.1 Bacteroidota bacterium
ATCCATTGTATTCTCACGCCTATTATGGTAGTATCTCTACCATTCTTGAGCCACCAACACGGTGAACATTATCATGGTCACTGGGCAGGGCTTGACAGTCTGTTTGTCTTACTAAGTTTGGTGGCGGTATTTTTTGCCTCCAGAGATACGCATAGACCTGGGATAGGAATAGCGTTGTGGCTGAGTTGGGCAGCCTTTGCCGCAGGGATCATTCTACATATGTACCATATAGAACCAGGAGAAATCATTTCCTATATAGGATCTTTCGCACTCATCATTACTCACCTAGTTAATCTGCGTGACCATAAGGCTCATCACTGAGCCATCCATATTATCATCACCTGGAGGTAGGAAGTTCTTCAAATATGTGAGAGAGCGGAAGGACAGATACTTTCTCTGATAATTGATAGGCACTTTTGCCCGGATAGATTATCCAGACATGTTCCAAGTCCAGGTCCTGTATTGCCTGACGGATTGATTTGGTAATAGTGGGGCTATCCTTAAATTTGAATTCGCAACCATATAGCTTTCTTTTGTCCATCCACACTAAGTCTATTTCAACTCCTTGGTGAGTTGCATAAAAAAATACCTCATTCTCCCTAAGTTTCAGTGCATTGATGGCCTCTTCTAAGGCATAACCTTCCCATGAAGCACCTAACTTAGGATTAGATACTAGGTCAGAATAGGTTTTAATCCCCTGAAGGCTATGGAATAGTCCTGTGTCTTTTATGTATAACTTTGGACTTTTCACAAGACGTTTTCCAATGTTTACAAACCAGGGGTGAAGAATTCTAAGCATGAAAGCACTTTCTAATAGTCCAATGTATCTTTTAATCGTCTTTACAGATAAGTCAAATGCTCTTGCTAGTTCACTGTAGTTCAAGGTTTGGCCATGAAAATGACTCACCATAATCCAAAACCTGTACATGGTACTCATAGGAATCTTTATGTCAGAAAACACTAGATCCCTTTCTAAAAATGTGGTAATAAAGTTATCCCGCCAAAGCTGACTAGCCCTATCAGATGTTGCTAAGAATGAGGTGGGAAATCCTCCTCTTACCCATAGTTGTTGTAAGTTTTCTTCTCCTACTTCCTGAAGACTAAATCCAGAGAGGTATAGATATCCAATTCTCCCAGCTAACGATTCCCCACTTTGTTGTTGGAGATTAGATGAGGCACTACCTAAAATGAGATATTTTTGATCAGGGTTATTATCCACTAGATATCTGAGTAGTGGAAACAGTTCAGGTTTTCTCTGTATTTCATCTATCATGATAAGTCCCTTTAGGTTCTCTAGTGAAAGCTGAGGATTGTCTAGCTGGATTACATCTCTGGGATTTTCGAGATCAAAGATGTAGTCTGGTTTAAATTTTTTGGCTAGAGTTGTTTTTCCTACCTGTCTGGGACCTAGAATAGCTGTAACGGGGAAGACAGAGATGAGTTCCTGAATAGTTATCTCATGATTTTTTCTTTGGACTAGTTTCATAGTCTATTATAAAGAAAAGAGAACGTAATTCCATGAAATATTGGATTATGAGTCCAATATTTCATGGAAAAAATTAATAAAATTAGAATAGCTAAAAAGATTCTCTACACATACTTCTTGTAAAAATTGCTACTCACAATCTTTCTCCTTATCCTCAGAGAAAAACTGTGAGAACTACCTTCATATGTTTGTTGATAAGCCTGTTAGGGAAGACCCTCTCTGGGCAAGAAGCTGATTTTAGTCCTTTAGCCCCTTTAGTAGGTAAGGTTTGGATGGCAGAAGGGAAGTGGGGAGATGGAAGCACGTTTAAGCAAGAAAAGTCATTCTCCTATCATTTAAGTGAGTCCATCATCACCTCAGAGTCCTTAGGATTTACGAATCAAGAACAGACTACATATGGTCCCAGAAATCATGGCGTATATTCATGGGATACAGAAACCAAGCAGATCCGCTTTACAGAATATGATGTTTTTGGGGGACTCACAGAGGGCATTGTTAAATCAGAAGGTCAACACATTCTTTTCCAATATGAATATGGAGGTACTCAGCTTACAGATGCCTGGCTATATGAGAATGATACTATCTATCAGTATGTGGTGGGTAAGTATGAGGAAGGGAAGTGGACTGAGAAATATCTGGAGACCTCTTTCTTCCTAAAAAAGAGCTACCGCAACTTACCTGATTTTTCAACTGCCTTAACTGGAAAGTGGACTTCCCCTGCCTGGGAGGGAGAGCTGGAAGAAAACTGGCAACTGGATCAGAATGGTCAGATGGTATCCACAGCGCTATACCTGGAGAATGGAGATACTTTATATGCCTCCCAGACATTTATTCAGCACCTGGCGGGAGAATGGATTCTCTTATCTATCATTAAAGATTCTCCTCCTAAGGTATTCAAGGCAGTTAGTTGGGATGAGACACATATGGTGTTTGAAAATCCGGATTATGAGAATCCTTCACGGGTTAGGTATGAGTTCACGGATGAAACCAGCTTTCAGCGAACCATAAGCTGGAAGTTGAATGGTGTCCCGGATTCATATACCTTCCATTTTTCTCGCAAAGAACAATAGCCTGAACCATACATTATGCTCCTCCAATATCTGATTCTCTTTTTATACTTCGGTGTACTGTTTCTCATAGGTCTTATTGCTACAAAAAGAATTAACAACATACAGGATTACTATGTAGGCGGGAAGAAATTAGGCTACTGGGTAGTGGCTTTTTCTTCGCGTGCTACGGGAGAGTCTGCATGGTTACTCCTGGGACTGACAGGTATGGGGGCAGTGGCAGGTGTCTCAGCCTTCTGGGTAGTAGTAGGTGAAATTCTTGGGGTAGGAGTAGCATGGTTTGTCATGGCTAAGCCCTTTAAAAGACTCACAGACCAATACGGCTCCATAACCATCCCCGACTATCTGGTTAGCCATTTCCAGTCTAAGACCCATACCCTTCGTAAGCTGGCCGCAGGAGCCCTGGTCATTTTTGTGACCATTTATGTGAGTGCGCAAATAGACGCTACAGGAACTGCCTTTGAGTCTTTTCTAGGGTGGAATTACTATACGGGTGCCTTAGTGGGATTTTGCATAGTGGTAGCCTATATTTTCTCAGGAGGATTTGTGGCAGTTGCATGGTCTGACCTGTTTCAGGGCTTATTGATGTTTGTTGGATTGGTGCTACTTCCGGTGGTAGCCTGGTTTTATGTAACGGAACCTGGCTTATGGGAAGGCTTAAGAGAAATAGACCCAGGCTTATTGAATCCATGGGGAAGTGGCGGACTTACTACTCTCAATATCTTTACGCTCCTGGGCTTCATGATGATAGGCCTGGGCTTTATGGGCTCACCACAAATCTTTGTGAGGTTCATGTCCATCAAAGGAGAGGAGGAAATCAACAAAGGCAGATGGGTGGCCATACTGTTTACTCTCATCACAGACTCGGCCGCAGTGATGATAGGGATTTTGGGGCGCTATTTATTCACCAAAGAAGGAATGGAGGTAGAATCTATTCTGGGAGCTAGCGCCCAAAATGTACTTCCCATGATGGTGAATGAGCTCATGCCTACATTGCTCATTGGACTGTATGTAGCTATCGTGCTTTCTGCAATCATGTCTACCATAGATTCCTTATTGATGGTGGCTTCCAGTGCGGTAGCCAGGGACTTTTACCAGCAAATTCTTCATCCAGATATAGAGCAGAAAAAGCTAAGTAAGATTTCCAGGAGAGCGACTATTTTACTGGCGGTAGGAGCCTTGAGTACATCTTTACTCGTTTCTGTCTTATCTCCTGACAGGACCATTTTCTGGTTTGTGATATTTGGGTTCTCAGGTATAGCCGCTACTTTTTGTCCGGCCATCATTCTGTCCCTCTTCTGGAAAGGCTATACGGAGAAAGGAGCCATAGCTTCCATGATCACAGGTTTTCTCAGTATCCCCGTCTTTAAGTTTGGCATTACCCGGATTCCGGAAATAGGCATTCTCTTTGAGAAGATGGATGTGATGTTCCCTTCCTTTGTGATAGCCTTTATGGCAGGTTATGTGGTGAGTAAGTTATCAAAATGAAAAAGGCCAGGAACAGTTTCCCGGCCTCCATCCTGTTGTTCAACTCTATTCAGGATTAAAAGTCGTCATTAATTTTTAAGTCTATATTTGACAATATGGTGTTAGCAAAGTCTGCCTTTGCGGTGATATTTACCTTGACTTTCCGTTGGGTGTAGACACGAACGGTAGTCTGTTCGTCCCCTTCCTTAATCACCACTACTCTGGCTACTTCTCCCCAGCTAGCGACATTAGCTCTGCGAGATCCTATCATCATGAAGGTATTGGCATCTATCTTACTGGAGCTTTCCATAGAAAGGCCGGCTTCCAGCATGGACTCTCTCGCAGCCGTCAAAACTGGCTTAAATCCATGGTCAAAAGTGCGGGAGATCCCTGCGTGAAGGGGTGCATTCTGAACTTTTTTTACTCCACCGAATAGTTGAGCTTGCATGCTTCCGGCAAACATCAGGAGCGCGATAAATAATAATGCCGTACGTGATTTCATTTTTTATGTCTTTAAAGGATTAAACTAGAGAGGATGATGAGTCAAAACTACAGTCC
>JBCDBC010000536.1:0-4577 GCA_039184535.1 Bacteroidota bacterium
CTTGAGAGCTAATTTTCAAGAATGATCTATTGTATCTCAGGGCTTATTCATTTCTCAAACTATCAACCGGATTAAGATTCGCTGCCTTATAAGTTTGTAGGCCTACGGTAATCCATGCGATGAGTAAGGTGATTAGGGCAGAAAGCACAAAGTACCATAGACTAAGCTCCATTTTGTAGGCGAAGTTCTCTAGCCAAAGCTGAGAGAGAACATACCCAATAGGGATACCTAGCATGATGGCAATGCCTACCATAAGGGAGAAATCACGAGATAACAATCTTACGAGGTTCATGGCACTGGCCCCAAGGATTTTGCGGATTCCAAGCTCCTTTTTCCTGCGTTCTGCTGTGAAGGTAGCCAGTCCAAAAAGTCCCAGACAGGAGATGATGATCCCTATGGTGGCAAAGTACCTGGATAATCTGGAAACCTGATGCTCAGAAGCGTATAAGCGGTACTCATCTTCATCAGTGAATTCATACTCAAAGGGAAGTCCCGGAAAGAATTCCTGGTGGACCTCTGCTAGTCTTGCGATTACTTCCTGCTCTGCACCGGCTTTGTATTTAACCATGAGTTGGCTACAATCACTATACAGTTGGATGACACAAGGGTGGATGCTTTCGTGAAGAGATTCGAAGTGGAAGTTTTTCGCTACTCCTATGATCTCTCGTTCCTCTCCCCAAAAGGTTACCGTTTTCCCTACGGGGTTCTGGAACCCCATGATTTCAGCTGCTTTTTCATTGATGAGGATCCTGCTTTCATCATTCCCAAAGTCGGTAGAGAAAGACCTGCCTTCCTTAAGTTGGATGCCGGTAGTTTTTAGAAAATTATAGCCTACTTCCAGATTTCTGAACCGCATCTTTTCATCCTCATCTCCCTCTTTCCAGTCTAGTCCACTCATTCCTCCGTGGTCTCCATACAGGTCATGACAGAAGTTTCCAACTGACCTCACAGCGGGAAGGCTAACTATTTCATTAATAAAAGTGGTGGTGGTAGGGGATCTCTCCCCCTCCTCTGCTTCTTCCAGAAAATCTTCCGCCAAGCCAAAATGGAGCAGGTTCTGTTTATCATACCCCAGATTTTTCTCCTGAAGGAAGCTTATCTGCTGGTTTACAATGAGTACCCCCACAATTAATACGATGGAAATGACAAACTGGAAAATGACCAGGCCTCTTCTGGCGAAGGCTTCTTTGGTATTGGTACTACCTATTCTAGAGGATAAATTTCCTTTCAGAATATTGACAGGCTTCAAACCGGATAAATACATGGCTGGATAACTCCCTGCAAGTAAGCTGGTAAGTAAGACTATGGTTAGAGAACCCAGGATTAGGGTGGGGCTTACTTCCAGTGTTAGCTCTTTGTTAGCAAGAGAATTGAAATCAGCTAAACCTAATCTTACCAGGAGAAAAGCAATAATGGTAGATAGTGAAATCATGATGAATGATTCCAACAAATGCTGCTTGATCAGTGCCCATCGTCTAACCCCAAAGGTCTTTTTCACCCCTATTTCCTTAGTCCTGACAGCAGCTTTGGCAGTAGAGAGATTGACATAGTTAATACAGGCCATGATGAGGAGAAAGAATGCAATCAGTGAGAATAAACGAACATATTCTATTCTTCCTCCTACCTGCTGTCCATTTTCGAATCGGTTATATAAATAACTGTCAGAATACTTTCTGCTTATTAACTGATGGGTCGTTTCGGGATGATTGGCCTTGAGGATTTGGTTAAGCTTCTGGTCAAACTGCTTGAGATCAGTTCCCTTTGCCAGGATCATATAGGTGTGCGGATCGCTGTTCCCCCAACCTCTGGTCCATGGACGAGCCTGAAGGAATAGGTCATAATCAAATAAGAGTTCGAATTGGTCGGTGGCATTTGAAGGTGGAGGGAGAAAGACTGCCGCTATTTCATAGGTACCGGAATACTTCCAATAATCCCACTCAATGAGTTCTCCTACCAGATTATCTGTCCGCCCAAAAAGCCGTTGGGCCAGGCTGGTGGAAATGGCTAGTGCATGTTTCTCTGTGAAAAGTGCTTCCGTGCTACCCTCCAAAATCTCGCAGCTAAATACATTGAAATAAGCGTCTCCAATGAATTTAGGAGATGCCTTTAAGAATGTCTCATCTATAGAAATGATACCTTTGTCTCCCTCAAACCAGGCGGGAGGTACTACGGAAACTGCATGTTCTACTTCCGGTAGCTCTTTTTCTATGGTCTCTGCCAGTAAGCCCTGGGTATGTTCAGTAGTAAGTATTCCTTCAGAATTAGGAATGTTTTGAACCACCTGATAGAGCTGATCATCTTTTTGGTGAAACTTATCAATGCTCATTTCATCCTGCACCCAAAGGAAAATCATTAAGGCACAGGCAAGACCTGTGGAGAGCCCTATCAGGTTAATCAGGAAGGTAGTTTTGTTTCGGAGAAAGCTCCGATAAGTAATCAGTAGGTCAAATTTTAACATGGCTGGTTGAATGAATGAAGGTAAAAAGGGACGAATGATTCCAGGCCTGAATAGTAGTAGCACATCCAGGAACATGAGCCATCTGGCTTTCTGGAGAGAATGCTCTTGGCTTCTTTCTTTAAATAGTTCTAGTAGATCTCCTTCTATGTCAATATGGATTTCTGGTTTACAGAACCATTTGAATAGCTTTAATACAAATTGAGAAGAAGCGTGTGGACCTGAATATTTCATATAGAAGGTTTTGGGAATAAGGCTGATCTGGGAATGGAATTCCAGAGTTGGTTACGTGTATCACGTTTGTGTTCCAGGGCCTTCTGTCCGAGGGCCGTGATGGTAAACATGAGCTTGGGTCTACCCGCTCGGGAAGGAGTAGCTTCACCTTTACGGCTGCTGAGGTAGTCCTTATTCTCCAGTCTCCTAAGGGCCGTTTGTAAGGCGCCTACACTCACCTTTCGCTGGAGTCTATCTTCAATTTCTTTCTTGATAGAGACTCCGTAAGCATCAGGATGCAAGACAGCCACAGTTAGTAGAACTACTTCTTCAAATTCTCCCAATCTATATTGTTTCATATTAATTCTTAATTGTAGTAATATAAATTACGAGATTTGCTAGATAAATTCCTAATTGTAGTAAAATAAAGTGTGAAAGAATAGGTAGAGGTACATTCAGAAGGTTGCCTGGATTAGTGGGGAGATCTCGGCCGACCCTGTTTGAAATCCCCTGCATGCCCATCGAGAAGACGGAAAATGAGGATGGATTCAGAAATAATGTAGGGGCGGATTTATCCGCCTTTAGATGGAGCTAGAGGTTTGCTGTCCCTTAGTTTTGCTCCTGTGGAGCAATGGTGTGTTTTCGTAATCCTATGGGCTACTGCGGTGGGGCTCCGATAGAGCCAGTATAAGAGGAGGTTTTTTCGGATACCCATAGATCGGATATGAGGCAGTACAGATTAATCTGCCGAAATAATGTAGGGGTGGATTTATCCGCCTTTAGATGGAGCCAGAGGTTTGCTGTCCCTTAGTTTTGCTCCTACGGAGCAATAGGGTGTTTTCATAACCCTATGGGCTACTGCGGTTGGGCTCCAATGGAGCTACTATGCGAGGAGGTTATTTCTCATACCCACTTGATGGGATATAAATCAGTCCTGATTAAACTTCAGAAATAATGTAGGGATGGATTTATCCGCCCTTCAAATCCTGCGGCAGCTTAAGCAGCCGCTACATTAGGTTCCGATGAGCCCACTATTTTAATGGTGGGAACCAAGGGATGCTTAAATAATCAAAGTCAATGAATAGTGGGGTATAGGAATGAATTCAACATATATCAATTATTGGTATATTCAGGGAAATCAAATCACCAACAACCCTAATAAATATGAGATCCTTTTATCTTTTGATAGCTGCCAGTTGTCTGTGTATGTGGAGCTGCCAGCCACCTCCACCTCCTCAGGTAGACACGCTAGCAGCGTACTTTGATAATACTGGCAGAGATGACGTAATGACGGGGGGCGTAAAAATGATTCCCATCACCACGCCTGTAGGAGAATTTAATGTATTTACTAAAAGGGTAGGGAATAACCCTAAAATCAAGTTACTGCTACTGCATGGAGGTCCTGGTGGAACGCATGAAGCCTTCGAACCTTTCTTCAGTTTCCTTCCCCAAGAAGGAATAGAGTATTACTACTATGATCAACTTGGGTCTTACTATAGTGACCAGCCGGATGATCCTTCATTGTGGGAGGTAGATAGGTTTGTAGAGGAAGTAGAGCAGGTGAGAAAAGCCTTAGGCCTAAATAAAGACAACTTCTATGTGCTGGGACACTCCTGGGGAGGAATTCTGGCCATGGAATATGCTCTTAAGTATCAGGAGAACTTAAAGGGGCTAATCATATCCAACATGATGGCTAGCTGTCCGGATTATGGAAAGTATGCTAATGAAGTTCTGGGACCCGCCATGCCTCCAGAGGTATTTGCTGAAATCCAGGAGATAGAAGCGGACAACGATTTTGATAATCCTCGCTATATGGAATTACTGGTTCCTCATCACTATGAAGAGCATGTGTTGAGAATGCCCGCAGAGGAGTGGCCTAATTCTGTCAATAGAATGTTTGGGCACCTTA
>JBCDBC010000537.1:0-4575 GCA_039184535.1 Bacteroidota bacterium
GGATCTACAAAGGGGAACAAAGCGTAAGCTGGCCGGGACAGCCTCTCTATCTGGCCAAAACTTCCGGGACTACCTCAGGTGCTAAGTACATCCCCATTACCAAGGAGTCTATTCGTAAGCAGATCAATGGCGCCAAAGACGCCCTCATGCTATATCTGGCAGAGACAGGGAATGGGGATTTCATAGACGGTAAGATGATGTTCCTGTCTGGCAGCCCGGAAATAGAGGAGAATGAGTACGGTATTAAAACAGGTAGGCTTTCGGGCATAGTGAACCACTTTGTCCCAGGCTATCTACAAGCCAATAAGGTCCCTGGTTATGAAACCAATATCATAGAGGATTGGGAAGAGAAAGTAGCCACCATCGTAAAGGAGATTAAGGATAAAGACCTAAGACTAATCTCAGGTATACCCCCCTGGGTGCAGATGCTATTTGAGGAGTTAGAAGCACAAACAGGTAAAACCCCTCTGGAAGTATGGCCTAACCTCCAACTCTTTGTGCAGGGTGGGGTAGACTTCCAGCCTTACAAATCCATCTTTGAAGGATTCTTCAAAGGAAAGGTAGCTATAGCAGAAGTATATCCAGCTTCAGAAGGCTTCATCGGGGTACAGCTTTCTCAGAAAGAAGATGGAATGCTCATCATGCCGGACTATGGCATCTTCTATGAGTTCATTCCACTGGAATCCTACGGACAAGTTGATGCTCCCCGACTAACCCTCAACCAGGTAGAAGTGGGCAAGCAGTATGCCATCATCCTCACCACCAATGCCGGCCTTTGGGCCTACGACATAGGGGATACAGTGAAGTTCCTTTCCACAGATCCCTATATCATCAAGGTGTCAGGGAGAGTAAAGCATTTCATTTCCGCTTTTGGAGAACACGTGATTTCTGAGGAGGTCAACAAAGCTATGATAGAAGCTACTAATCAGACAGGTGCTGTGGTTCAGGAGTTTACAGTAGCTCCCCTTATAGTGGAAGAAAAAGGAAAGTCAGCCCACGAATGGCTCATTGAGTTTACAGAAGAACCTAAAGACATGTCTGCCTTCGTAGATGTGCTGGACATGGCCCTCAGAAAGCAGAACTCTTACTATGATGACCTTAGAGAAGGAAACATCCTCAGCCCCGCCATCATCAGAAGCCTGGAACTCAACGCCTCCCGTGAATACATGAAAAGCCAGGGAAAGCTCGGCGGCCAAAATAAATTCCCCCGCCTATCTAATGATAGGAAAATAGCGGAGGCTTTATATCCTTTCAGGAAGTAGGAGTGAGTTTCCCACCATTTTAGGAATTCCCTCCTCGGAGGGGTTAGGGGTGGGTTCTCATTCTAGCCACAAACCCCTTCACACGTCCACCATCCCTTTTAAAGAGGATTCCCTGCTATCCATTTATGCTAACGTGGGTTGTTTCCTTTGAAAGGGAATCTTAATTCTATGAAATTCCCCTCTTGGGAGGGGCGTAGGGGTGGGTTTTCATCAGAAACTATTAACCCACCTCTTTATCTCTCCCGCATCAAGTGCGGGACATGCTCCCAAGGGTAGACCTTCTGGAAAGGAACCCTTAGTGCTTTCAAAAGTCTCAGGCGTCTTAGCAGTCAATCTTGTTTTAATTTATCATCCCGGTGGGCCTCTGTGTAGTTTGCCGGGTCAGCCGGGATCTCGCGAAACACAGATCAGAAGTTAAGCTAGATACCGTCTTAC
Source organism: Bacteroidota bacterium (assembly GCA_039184535.1). Taxonomy (GTDB): domain Bacteria; phylum Bacteroidota; class Bacteroidia; order J057; family J057; genus JBCBKZ01. The sequence goes on from JBCDBC010000537.1 coordinate 1,698, forward strand.
CCGCAGTCCTACTCTATAGGCCCAACGGCATGACGATCTTTTTTCCGGAATTAATAGCAATGGGGAGCTCTCGTGCTAACTGTTAACCCCTTCACACGTCCACCATCCCCTTTAAAGAGGATTCCCTGCTATCCATTTCCCCTAAGGCGGGTTGTTTCCTTTGGAAGGGAAACGGGGTCGTGAGGAAGGGTTCTCATCAGGCACTACTCGCTCCAACGGAGCGTCACCTCATTATCCCCCTTAGGGCGCCATCACGCATGGCTCCATAGGAGCCTAACCTATCTACCATCCTCTACCAACATCTATCCAAAAAATATTTCGCCCTCCATTTGAATAATATCAACCTTCTCATATATTTGTAGCTCAGATCGAAAAATATATATGAACTCATTGCACATTTCTCAAAATTGGTGGTGGCTACCTTGCGATAAGCAGGCGTAGGTATCCCGTGCAATGAACTAAAAAACATAAAAAAGGGGCTTACTGTCTGTATAGATGGTAAGCCCAAATTCTTTTTACACAGTATGTATAAACTACACACCACATACCGACAATTACTGGCAGACACTGTAACCCCTGTCAGCATTTACCTGAGAATCAGAGACAGATACGCACAGACGGTGCTGCTGGAAAGTTCTGATTACAGAGGGAATACCAATACCTATTCCTTCATTTGTTTTGACCCCATGTCTGAGGTTAAGGTAGAGAACAATGTGTTCACTGCCGTCTACCCTGATAATAAAGTGAAGGAAGTCCCGCTAGGGAAAGAAAGGGTCCTACCCAGCCTCATGCAGGAATTTCTGAATGAGTTTGAAGTGGATGAACTAGACATGAAGTTTGTTTACAGCGGCTTATTTGGTTATCAGACCTATGACATTGTCAGACATTACGAAGACATAGAGATCAAGAGTTTTGAGGACGATGAGAGAAGGGTACCAGAAATCCTGTATCATGTATATCGCTACATGATCGTAGTGAATCACTTCAACAATGAAATGTTTGTCTTCGAGCATAGGCTGGATGGAGAAGAGTCTAATCTGGATGCCATTATAGACATTCTCTCTAATCCTACGGTCCCTTCCTACCACTTTGAACTACACGGAGAGGAGACCACCAACTTTACCGATGAAGAATTTCTGGATGTCATAGAAAAGGGGCGCCATCACTGCCAGATGGGAGATGTCTTCCAGATCGTGTTATCCAGAAGGTTCCAGCAAGGATTTAGAGGAGATGAGTTTAATGTGTATAGGGCTTTGAGGTCAGTGAATCCCTCTCCCTATCTATTCTACTGCGATTATGGCAGCTTCAAGCTGATGGGTTCTTCCCCGGAAGCACAACTCATCATCAAGGATGGACAGGCGACCATACACCCTATAGCTGGTACTTTCAGAAGAACTGGAAACGATGAAGAAGACGCCAGACTTTCCCGCGAGTTATTTGATGATCCCAAAGAGAATGCGGAGCACGTCATGCTGGTAGATTTGGCCAGAAACGACCTGAGCAGACACGGACATGATGTAGAGGTAGCCACCTTTAAAGAGATACAGTTTTATTCTCATGTCATCCACCTTGTGTCTAAAGTAGATGCCCAGATAGGAGATAATACCCTATCCATGGAGCTGGTGGGAGATACCTTTCCGGCAGGAACCCTGGCAGGTGCTCCCAAGCATAGAGCTATGCAATTGATCAATGAGTATGAGCCTCAGAATAGAGGATACTATGCAGGATGTATTGGATACATGGATTTTAAAGGAAACTTTAACCATGCCATCATGATACGCTCATTCTTGAGCAAGCAAAACGTGCTGTATTACCATGCGGGGGCGGGTATCGTGTCCCGCTCAGTGCCAGCTTCAGAACTTCAAGAAGTTCATAATAAGTTGGGCGCCCTACGGAAAGCGATGAATACAGCCTTGGAAATCAATAAAGGACAAAAGCAACTGCTGAACTTTGAATAAAAACCCTCTGCTTAGCAGAAGATTAGGGTGGATCATTGATAATCCTAATCCGCCAGTGTACTTCTCCAAAGGAGAAAATCTGACAAAAGAAGAACTAACAAGCATGAACTATAATTCGAACATAAAAATCCTGGTCCTTGATAACTACGACTCCTTCACCTATAACCTGGTGCACATCATCAGAGAGTTGGGATATGGGGAGCAAATGACCGTGGTGAGAAATGATAAGATCAGCCTGGAAGAGATAGAGGAGTATGATAAGATACTTCTGTCGCCAGGACCAGGCTTACCAAAGGACGCCGGGATCATGCCAGACTTAATCGCTAAGTATGGCAAGGACAAGCATATACTGGGGATCTGCCTAGGGCATCAGGGCATCTCTGAAAACTATGGAGCTTCTCTTTTCAATATGCCTGAGGTGCTACATGGCGTAGGTACTTCCGCTACTATCTTGGAGAAGGATCCCCTCTTTGCAGGCGTACCTGAGAAACTACAAGTGGCCAGGTATCACTCCTGGTGTGTAGATGCAGAAAGCCTAAATGGAGAATTGAACCTACTAGCCATAGATGATGAAAATCGGGTGATGGCTGTTAAGCATAAGCAGTACAATGTCTACGGACTCCAATTTCATCCGGAATCTGTTATCACAGAACACGGCATCCAAATGATGAAAAACTGGCTTGAAATGTAAAGGTAAGTTTAAGCTTAATTGTAAGCGTAAGTTTAATCTTAGACTTCAACTTAATCTTAAACTTAACAGGTTCACTCATTCAAAATTCAACATTCACTCATTCAAGATTCACTCATTCAAAATTCTCTCATTAACAAAGGACAACTCTCGCATACATGAAAGATATACTCAATCACTTATTTGAACATCATACCTTGAGCCATGAAGAGGCCAGAGGGATACTCACCAA
>JBCDBC010000538.1:0-4573 GCA_039184535.1 Bacteroidota bacterium
ATTAGTGCTTAAAGTGCCTTAAACCAGTGAAAATTAAACACATATCGTGATTTTCACAAAAATTAATCGACTCCTCATCACGTATGGAGCCTCCCGGCTGAACCACTACTTCAATTCCTTTTTTCTGAGCAATTTCTACAGAGTCAGCAAATGGGAAAAATGCATCTGAAATAAGCACAGCTCCTTGGGTAACAAAGCCCATTCTTTCTGCCTTATCCAAGGCCTGATTTACGGCATCTATGCGTGAGGTCTGACCTACTCCCCCTCCTATCAACTGCTGATCTTTTACCAGGGTAATGGCATTAGACTTCATATGCTTACAAATAATCTCTCCAAAGAGGGCATCTTCCACATCTCCTGTTGTAGGCTTTCTACTGGTCTTCACTTCCAAGCTTTCAGCAGAAGCATATTCTTCATCTTCTTGCTGTACCAGGAATCCTCCTAACAACTTTCTTCCCTGATAAGGGGAGGCTACTTTTCCTAACTGCTTAAGGAGGACTCGCTTTTTCTTTTTCTGGAGAATCTCTAAGGCTTCTTCTGTAAAAGAAGGAGCTACCAGCACCTCAAAAAATAGCTTATGGATTTCCTCAGCCAGTTCCTTTCCTACTTCCCTATTGGTACACAGAATACCTCCAAAGGCAGATACAGGATCTCCCGCCAAGGCTTTATGCCAGGCAGTAAGGTTATCTTCTGCCAGTGCACATCCACAAGGGTTAGTATGCTTGATAATGCTGAAACAAGGAGAATTGAACTCCTGAGTCAACTTTACCGCAGCATCCAGATCTACCAAATTATTATAGGAAAGTGGTTTCCCATGAATCTGCTCAAAGTACTGTCCTAACTCACCATAGAACTTTCCCCACTGATGAGGATTCTCTCCGTATCTGAGGGTAGTAACCTCTTGGTGAGACTCTTTTATGCTGTCAGCATCTTCTGTCAGATACCCGTAAATGTGGCCATCGTAGTGAGAAGAAACATCAAATGCATTAGCTGCGAGTTCCTTCCGCTGAGCAAGACTCAACTGCCCTTCTTGCTCATCTAACCAAGTCGCTACTTTGTCATAGTATTTACTGGAAGGAATACAGGCTACATGCTTGAAGTTTTTGGCAGCAGCACGTATCAGCGCTATCCCACCAATATCTATTTTCTCAATGATTTCTTCCGCTGTGCCTCCAGCAGCTACCGTTTCTTCAAAGGGGTATAAGTCTACTACTACCAGATCTATAGGAGGAATCTCATACTTATCCATTTCCTCAACATCCTTGTCCTCGTTTCTTCTGCCAAGTATCCCTCCATGTACCTTGGGATGAAGGGTTTTTACTCTCCCACCCAGAATAGAAGGATATCCAGTGAGGCTTTCTACCTCTGTAACCGCTAATCCCAAGCCCTGAATATATCGGGAAGTTCCGCCTGTGGAGATGATATCCACTCCATGCTTGCTAAAGGCTGATAGGAGGCCTTCAAGGCCTTCCTTGTGATACACCGAAACCAGGACAGAACGTATGGGAGAAAGCTGCTCAGAATCCATTCATTATTGTTCTTGGAAGACAGATTACTTTCCTGTCTTTCATTTGATTAAGCCGCAAACTTACTATTTATTCCCCTCATTCTGAACTCCCAGACACACTTTTTCTACTATTTCAGGATAAAACTTATGCTCTAGTTTTTGCACCTCTCTTTGAAGGTCAGCTGCAGTCCAATGAGGTGCTATGTCTACCTCTTTCTGAAGAATGACTTCTCCATCATCATAGATTTCGTTTACATAATGTATAGTAATTCCGGAGGCTTTTTCTCTGTATAAAATAACATTTTCATGCACCTTCATACCATACATCCCCTTCCCACCATACTTAGGGAGGAGTGAAGGGTGAATATTGAGAATTCTCTTAGGAAAAGCTTTCACTAAGTCTTCTGGTATCAACTTCAGGTAGCCCGCCAGTACGATGACATCTACCTTGAAGTGAGCTAACACAGAGGTGAGAAAGGCGCCATCTCTAAACTGAGCCGGGCTTAGTTTAAGGGCAGGAATCCCAAAATCATGTCCTATCTGAAATACGCCGCTCTTAGGACTATTGGTGATCAATAAGGATGTACAATAGCTCTCCTGCTGGGATTGGTGGGCTATGATTTTCCTGGCATTGCTCCCGCCACCGGAGGCAAATATAGCGATATTAACTAGCGGGGTCTTTCTCAACTTCTCTTTTTACAAATCTAGCATAAAACGGCAATCTATCCGCGATAGGTCTTTTTTCCTTCCCATAAAAAGAGAATTTATCTCAGCCTATTCTGCAGGAACAGCAGACAGCGTTTCACCATACATAAAAATGTATCTAGAGAAACATTTTTTCCTACTTATTTTTTCTTCTTTTTGGGAAAAAACAGTATAATTCGGATGGAAAGAATGAGAATTTCCTAAGCCTTCATCCCTATTGAAATGCTTTGGGTTCTCACAAGAAAAACGATAACTAGAACGATTGAGAAAAGAACATGAGCGCAAGAATCCACTCAGCATTCTTATGACTCAATTCCACCCTTAGGATGATTCCATCGGAGATGTTTACGCTTCATACATATACTTTTTCAAACACACATTTATAGCCCGTTAAGTGATATCATGACTGTTTATGTTTATCAGATCGATCGCAGTACCAGCGAAGAAGACCTGTTAGATTTATTCGAGGAATTCGGAGAAGTAGAATCTGTTCAACTTCAAGGAATAGATGACCTGGAACTAGAAACCCTGTCAGCGGAAATAGAAATGGCTTTTGAGGATGACGCCCAGTACGCCATTGCAGAACTCAATGGAGAACGGATTGACGGAAGAATTCTTCATGTTAGCAGTAGCCCAAGACAGGTAACAAAGAAAGCTATCGTAGAAGACATGGAAGAAGGCTTCTCATCGGAAGATTCATGGGAGTCCATGGAAAGAAAGCGTCCTAGGGAAGGTGCCCCTTCCGGAAAAAAGCCCAAAAAGCGCTGGTAGATTAAGGTTAAGCTTAAGTCTAAGACTAAGTTTAAGTTTAAGGGTTAAGTAGATGATCTATAACGAGCGTCCCAAACAAGGTCGTTGTCCTTCGATAAGTTCAGGAACCAAGGCTCTCGAAACGAAATAGATCAATGGGACAAGATGACCCTTCGAGATCCTCAGGGTCCGTCCTACTTGCTCCGTATTTCTTTGTAATAGGCTGATTAATTTGATCCCCTACTAAGTTTAAGGGTAAGCCCCCATATTTCTTGACCCTATCTGATGAGTCTGAAATACTGACAAATCGGAATAAGGAGTATTTAGCGCCCTTTACTACAGATATTATCACTAAGTTTAAACTTAAGCCTTCCCATTTACCTCAAAGATTTAAGCATGCTAAGAGCATTTGTGATCATTCTCCTTTTTCTGTTTGCAGGCGAAGGCATCCAACAACTTTTGCATCTTTCCATTCCGGGCAATGTCATCGGGATGATCCTCATATTTCTGGCCCTTCAACTAAAACTCCTCAAATTAGACTGGGTAAAACCTGCTTCCGATAGCCTTACCAGATACCTGGCCCTATTTTTTGTTCCACCAGGTGTGGGACTGATTCTCCATCTTTCCCTTTTACAGCAATATGGAGTTCCTATGCTGGCCAGTTTGGGCATCAGCTTTTTACTCACCCTCTTGAGTACATCCACTTTCCTACACCTAAGTCCAAAAAAGAAATAGCATGCTGATAGGTGTCCTTCTTACCTTAGGTATTTTCTTTCTGGCTGAAAGCCTTTACAAAAGAACCGGATTCTTGCTACTGAATCCTGTGTTAGTTTCTATTGCCAGCATTATCATCATCCTGCAGCTAACGGGCTTCTCCTATGAAGCTTATATGGAAGGGGGCCAGCTTGTAAGCTTCCTTTTAGGGCCCTCTGTGGTAGCTCTTGGGGTAGTGTTCTATGAGAAACTGCAGGAGATAGGCGCTTCCATTTGGAGAATAGTGTTGGCAGTATGTTTGGGAGGAACGCTAAGCATCATCAGCATGCGTTTACTTTCACAAGTTTTTCAGCTTTCCCAGGAAGTATCTGCTTCTCTTATCCCTTCTTCTGTTACTACGCCCATAGCCATGGGAATCTCTACTGAACTTGGGGGTATTCCTTCACTCACAGCAGCAGTAGTCATACTGGTAGGCATTACCGGCGCTGCATTTGGTATTCCCATCTTGAAACTATTAGGAATGAGAATGGATATAGTCTTGGGAGCTGGTATAGGCGCCTCCTCTCACGGCATAGGTACTGCCAGAGCCTTAGAAGAATCTCACCTTTGCGGGGCTGTCAGCGCGTTAGCCATGTGCCTGAATGGGATCTTTATCTCTATTGTGAGTGTGCCTTTGTGGAGATTGATGGAGGCATGGTAATGAGGTGTGGCTCCTATGGAGCCCTGCTGGATGGTGCCCTGCGGGCATGTAATGAGATTTGGCTCCGCTGGAGCCGGAAAAAGTGTAGCTGTTAGTCTTGATCATGATCAGGGCTTCACACCGCTTAGTGAAATCATGTGAATCACCTTCGAAAAATGGACCGGCGACTTTAGTCGCTGGTAAGAAACACTGGTCAG
>JBCDBC010000539.1:0-4571 GCA_039184535.1 Bacteroidota bacterium
GAGGAGGAAGAGGCTGAAGAAGAAACTAAAGCAGAGGCAAAAGAAGGCGAAGAAACCACTTCTACAGAAGAAGGGGCAGAATCTACTGAAGATACTCCCGAAGAATCTGACCAAGGCCCCAAGACCATGGGAGACTGGTAGGCTTACAGTTTTTTTCCTGAAGAAGCTACCTAAAGGGATTGACAATCTTTAAGAATTCTATTTGCTGTTGATCTTGTAGGTCTTCTGTATAAAGAATATTACAATTTCCCATTAAGGCTCCTGAGATGATCAAGGCATCGTAAAAGCCATACTTCCAACGTTCCGCTACTTCTAAGGCTTTGCGAATTAGGTCCGAGGAGGAGGGAATTTCGTAAAGTGGATTTAGAACCTGATTAAAATACTTTTCAGCATCAGTATAAGATAATGGTTGTTGGAACTTTCTCGTACTCACATTGATAAACTCCTGTACAACCTGATAGCTGATAACAGCTTTTCCAGAGGTCAGACCTTCCCTAATAAGCTCTCTCGCAACTTCTTGCTTAGCTGGACTATTTCCATCAAATGAATAGACCAGGATATTGGTATCTAAAAAGTATCTATCGTTCATTTAGCTCATCACGTGAAAATGTCTTTCCAGGAGAGACATGAGCTAATTCTTCCATTAAGTTTGAATAAGAACCTGCTGCTTTCTCTGACTGTACATACTTGGCTAACCACTCCCTAAATCGCTGATTTAAGCTGGTTTTCTCTCTCCTCGCTTTTTCGCGTGCTCTTTGGATGAGTTCAGCATCAGCTGATAAGGTTATATTTTTTGACATAATACACTATTTTCGCGTACACTAACTTCGTGTAATTTTATTTAAATTCAAAACTCTTCTTTGACGGACAAGCTGCTAACAAAATTCAATCCATTGACAGACTTTTGAATCAACCAGGTGACCAGATCCACGGTAAGTTTATCGTTCTGACCGAATCAGGTATTAGGATACATGAGTAAGGCTTAATTTTTTTGATTTGGGGAGAGGAGAAGAGGTGTCAAATGGGCTATAGTGAAGTTTAGGAAATTATTCTCCCTATCCTTTAGGTCTAATCAATTCTTCAAAAGGAGGATAGCCTTTGAGATTTATGAAATCAATATCTCTTGTTACTGTCCAATTGTCCATAGGCTGGCCTTTTTCTAACGAGATTCTCAGAGATTCAACCGCCTTTTCTTTTTCTCCTAGTAAAGAAAAGACTCTTGCCTTGTAGTAATCTAGGGACCCTACCAAATATATAGATCTGGCATTTGATAGATACTTTGTACCTAGTTCATCCAATTCTTTTACTTTTTGAAAAGCCTTCTCTCTTTTCCCTTGCCTTGCATAGGTACAAGCCCAAGCAGCAGCTAACCATATCCTCTCTCTTCCATGCATGGAAGATGGATAAGCACTATAAAACTCTTTCCAGTCATGGTTATCTAACTTTTTTAGGGCGACTTCCGCCTTTTGCCAATCTCCCAATATATAGTAAGCTAAATACCGCAATCCCCAGCCCCTTGTATGAGCCAAAAAAAGGTCTCCTCCGTCTCTTGGATATTCTGACAAATCATTCAAGTTTTCACTTAGCCCTTTTGCAAAAGAATTATTACTTGAGTCGGGATATAAATATTTGAATAGATAGGCCGCTTTAAGATAAGTATACCCATCAGGACTCAACTCATCAAAAGTCTCAAGAGCCTTTTCATACCTACCCAACTTAAAGTAGGCAAACATGGCTTCAAAGGTGAGGCTTCCCCAGGCTCTTCGTTTGTTTTCGGAGGATAGACCTTCATAGAAGGAGATAGCTTCAACATATTGCCCAATCCTATTTAACGCATCCATATAGTGATAAAAACTCTGATCCTGAATATGTTCCCCAAACAGGTCCAGCTTAGAGAACATCCGCTCATATCGATCTGCAGAAGCTTTTGGTCTATTAAGTACGGCCCCTAAAAGATAAGCTGATTCATGTGCTACTGAAATATCATTTGGATCTAGTTGGTAGTTTTTATCTAAAGCATTAAAGGCTTCTTGAATCCTCCCCTCAAACTGATGGGTTATATAATCATAAATATTTTGTTCAAATTCAGTCAGTTTAGCTCTATCCTCAAAAAGTTGAGACTTTGTCGGGATATATAAAGAATCAACCTCCCAGCCTCCACTTCCATAAAGCATCCATACTTTTGCCAGAAGGAATTCGGGGTCAATCTTCAGCGCTTTTTGAAAACACTCATAATCAAAAACAAAACAGTCCAAATACACCTGATAGGCTTCATACTTTGGAGGGCTAATCAGTGGTAAGTTCTGGTCTTTTGCACTTACCCAGTACCCCAATAAATATTGGCGGACTTCTTCTACCAGCTTTTCTTTATGATCTACATGTTCTATCAGTTGAGGGAAACTGGTCTTTACTTCTTCCCCATCAATGGCGGAACTCAGGCGAGTGTTCAATACAATAGAATCCCCTTTTAAAAAGTAGGAACCTGTCACTACATAGTCAGCTCCTGTTATCTCCGCAAAGGAGGGCTTGTTCTGTGGGTTATCTGGAAGTATACCTATGGCATCCTTGTTCTGACGCACCATTTCAGGTGAAACCGTTCGCACCTTTAGTTCACGTAAACCAGAACTAGCCCATTCTGAAGCCATATAACCCAGGGCATCCAGATTCTCATCACCCGTGAAGTTTTCAAATACGCTGACAGCTACCTTGGCTTCTCGTATGTCTTTGGCCAGCAATTTCGATTCTTCCGAGGATTGCATACCAGTGGCCCAGAAAATAGCAGCTCCTACCACCATAGCCACAAAGCCTACACTAGCCATTCTTACCCAGTTGTTAGGAGAAGATTTTCCATGGGCTACTTTCTTCCCTTTTCCCTTCATCTCCTCAGGCTTAGGCACAGTGAAGCCTTCATTCGCCAGAGCATAGACCGTCATGGGTTCTGCTACATTCTTGAAAGAGAATTTCCCGAGGGAGGTGAGTTCGAATTCCGGGCGGTTTTTGATCTGCTGGCGGATGCTGCTAGAGAGGAGTACTGCCCCTGCTACCCCCATAGACTCTACCCGCGAGGCTATGTTTACCCCATCCCCAAAGGTGTGGTCTCCATCTATGGTAATCTCGCCCAGATGGAGACCTATGCGAAGCGGTACCTTTCCACGAATCTCTTCTTGTATTTCCTTCGCACACAACACTGCAGCTGAAGCTGAATCGAAGACAGACAGACTTCCATCACCATAGGTTTGGAGGAGGTCTCCCCCATATGCCTGTATGCGTGCTTTAAGGACAGCCTCATACCCTTTTACTGCTGTCATAGCCTCTGCCTGATTCCGCTGCATCATAGCCGTGTACCCGACTATGTCGGTAAACATGATAGCAGCGAGGCGGGTGGTGAGCATAATCTTATTAGTCTATATTTATCTTTCTTAGTAACTGGCGATAAGCAGAATCACTCTTTAAGTAATGGAAGACTGGATAAGATTTAAGCCAGACCAACTCCCAGTCTCGACTCTGATAACTTTTCTCTAACCAATGAAAAGTTTCATCGGTGTTTCTACCTCCCGCATAAATCATCGCGATAAAAAAGCTTAACCCATGCTCCCCATCATTCTGTTTCTGTTGTAATTCCTTCACAATATCTTCAGCTTTCACCCAATTCCCTTGACGAGCATAACTAGCTCCTAAGGTCGCAAGTAATGGTGAAGGCCTGAGTTCCAGAGCCCTCATTTTACTATTCAGTAATGTTATGGCTTTTTCACTCTCACCTTCTGCCAGATGAACTTGGGCTCTACGCCAAATTCCAGATATGTAGGTAGGGAAAGCTATCAACAGTGAATCCAACTCCTTTTCAGACTGGCTAACCTGGCCATTTAAATATAGAGTAAGTCCGTAATTTGTTAATCCCCATTTATAACCTCTTCTGGTGTTTACTACTTTCCTGCCAAAATAGACTGACTCCTCATATCTCCCGACGATAGTATATATCCATTGGTAATAATCCCAAACTCCCATATAATTAGGTGCAAGACGCTCTGATTTTTGAATATTTTTCTCAGCTGATTCAAAATCCCACTCTATCTGCATATTGATAGAAGCCATTTTCCGATAGGTTGATTCTTCATAGGGATTAAGTTCAATTGCCTTCTCAAAAGCTCTTTTAGCTTGTTTGTATGCCTCTTCTTCAGAAATGGCATTATTCCCCCACCATGAAGACAATAGGGCATACCTTTCTCCTAAATAGGCATATGCTCTGGCAAACGTAGAATCTAACTTGATGACTTTTTTCAACCCCTCAATTTGGTCAAGGAGGCCTTTTGGGGTCTCATGATCAGTTGCTACAGTTTCAAGGAAGATTTCGTAAGCCTCTAAATTATCAGTCCCAAAAGGGCTAATTTTTTCTTCATCTTCCTCTGATAACTCCACATTTAAAGTGCTGGCAATATTTTTAGCTATTTCACTTTGAATCTCAAAAATGCCCGTTAACTCTCTGTCGAAGTTTTCAGCCCAAACTTGCTTTCGATTACTAGTATTAATGAGGGAAGCTGTTACCCTTACCTGATCATCTATTCTTCTTACAC
>JBCDBC010000540.1:0-4565 GCA_039184535.1 Bacteroidota bacterium
TAAGGCCGGGCTTCAATTATGTAAAGACCCAGTGGGCCATCTGGCGAGCAGGTGGGATTGCCGTTCCCATATGTGTGAGCTATCCCCCTCCTTCCATTCAGTATGCTTTGGAAGATGCGCAGGTATCTCAGATCATTGCAGAGGAAGAGTTCCTTGCAGTCCTTAGTCCGCTAAGCGATCAGACGGGGATTCCCATTCTAGGAGACCAAAAGGAAGTTGAAAAAGCAGACGGCTTACCAGAGGTTCCACCCACAGGAAGGGCCATGATTCTGTATACCAGCGGGACCACTGGCAAGCCCAAGGGCGTAGTCAGTACGCATGCCGCTATTCAGGCCCAAATATCCACCCTGGTAGAGGCTTGGAGTTGGGAAGCAGATGATCACATTCTCAACATTCTTCCTTTACACCATGTGCATGGGATCATTAATGTACTGAGCTGCGCCTTATGGTCTGGAGCCTGTTGCGAGTTCCTCCCAAAATTTGATACAGAGAAAGTGTTTGAGGTCTTCAAAAAAGGGGAGGTCAATCTATTCATGGCAGTCCCTACCATCTACTATAAGCTGATCACCTATTGGGATCAGCTTGCTGAACAGAATCAACAAGAGATATCCAGTAAGCTAAGCAAGTTCCGCCTCATGGTATCAGGTTCAGCTGCCTTACCCGTTTCTACCCTAGAAAAATGGAAACAGATCAGTGGACATATTCTGCTGGAAAGATACGGAATGACAGAAATGGGCATGGCCGTTAGTAATCCTTATAAGGGAGAAAGAAAGCCCGGATATATAGGGCAGGCATTGCCCGGAGTAACTATTAGGCTGGTAAATGAGGAAAATGAACTAGTAGCAGAAGGCCAATCAGGAGAAATACAAGTGAAGGGATCTAATGTCTTCCATGAGTACTGGAATAAGCCAGAAGCTACTAATGCTACTTTCACGGGAGATGGTTGGTTTAAGACGGGAGATATCGCTGTCTTTGAGAATGGTGCTTACCGCATACTAGGGAGAAACTCAGTAGACATCATTAAGTCTGGCGGATATAAAATCTCTGCCTTGGAGATAGAAGAAATTCTCAGGAAGTATCCTGGCATAAAAGACTGCGGGGTAGTAGGCATTCCTGATGACGAATGGGGAGAAGTAGTTGGGGCAGGCTTGGTTTCTCAAGAAGAAATAGATACCCAAGCTCTCACACAGTGGCTGAAAGAAAAACTTCCAGGATACAAGCTTCCCAGAAGATTCATGATGCTGGAGGACCTGCCTCGCAATGCGATGGGCAAAGTCACTAAGAAAGCGCTCACGGCCATGTTTCAGAATTCTCAAGTTTAAGTTTAAGTTTAAGCTTCTCAGGGCATTAGGCGAAAGATTTTTCGCCACTACAACTAACTTTTAAAAGAATGAAAATATACGGAGCAGCCATTCTGGCCGGATGTTTCTTAGTAGGTAAGCTTATGGGCGCCCTCCTGGGTCAGTGGCTTCATATAGACGGTAATGTGGGAGGAGTTGGCTTTGCCATGGCTTTGCTCATTCTGGTGAATACCTTGCTTTATCGAAAAAAGACCATTCCTGAGGAAACTGCTCAGGGCATTCTCTTCTGGAGCGGAATGTACATCCCCATTGTGGTGGCCATGTCGGCCTCCCAAAATGTGAAAGCGGCCCTAACCGGCGGATGGGTAGCCCTAATCGTGGGAGTGGGTGGAACCCTGGCCTGCTTCTTTCTGGTGCCTTTAGTAGCCAAGATTGGGAAATCCTCCACCCCAAATCAGAATAAGGATGGAAGTGATCAATAGTCTGATCGGAAAAAATGGGCTGATTTTCGCCTTTCTGTTTATAGGGGCCATCATGTGGATTTCGTACTGGCTGGCTTCCAAACTGCCCGGTGGAAAAATATCGGGAGCTGCTATAGCCATTACCGCCGGATTAGTACTGGCTTACTTCGGGGGAGAAAAAGGGATAGCTTCCTTTCCCCTTTTTGCTGGCGTGGCAGTCTTGGGAGGGTCCATGTTTAGGGACTTTGCCATTGTAGCTACGGCCATGGGCGCCAGTTTTCACGAAATCAAAAAAGCGGGTTTAGCAGGCATACTTTCCCTTTTTATTGGGATTGGAGTTGCCTTTGTAATTGGTGCCTCTGCAGCCTGGCTAATGGGCTATCCTGACGCTAAGAGCATGACCACCATAGGAGCAGGCGCCTGTACCTACATAGTGGGCCCGGTTACAGGTGCTGCCATAGGCGCAAGCTCAGATGTGATCGCCATCAGCATAGCCACTGGCGTGATCAAAAGCATAGTTACTACTATAGCTACGCCCTTTTTTGCGAAACAGATGGGATTAGATAATCCTAACACAGCCATGGTCTTTGGAGGTATGATAGGAACGACCAGCGGGGTAGCTGCTGGTTTGGCAGCGACTGATCCTAAGCTGGTACCCTATGGAGCGTTGACGGCTACCTTTTATACAGGATTAGGAGTACTACTTTGTCCTTCTATTCTCTATTATTTGACGGTCTTGCTTGTGGGTTGACGGACAGGAGTTCGTAACTAGTTTCCCAACAAGCAGGAGCTTATTTAGCTCGATAAGGATGATTGACCAGCTCCTGCTTGTCAACTTAATAGTTCAGGACTCCTGTCCTGAAAAATACATTGGCGAATGAGCCTTCCAGGGTCGTTGAAGCTCTCGAAACGATATAGCTAATTGGTTCGCAGTGACGCTTCGAGAGCCTCAGTGTCCGTCTAACTTCAAACTTTCTAAGCACCTAACCCAACTCCCACTCATTCAACGCATTGATAGCTGCATATCTTCCTATTTCCACCAACTGCTCTGCCTTGTAGAAGTCATAGATTTCTCCTGACTTATCCGAGATATTTATAAGGAGATCCGGTCTGTTAGCGGCCAGATTGAATCCAGTGATACGTTCAGTCATGATGCTGATGGTTCTGTTCAGTAGATCAAATGAACCTACTTCCTTTTCTTCTTCCTCTTCTTTTTTGGGAAAGAATTGCTCTAGGTAATCCTGAAAATCCCTGAACTTGCTTAAGTAAGATGCCTCCGCCTCTTCCCTTTCTGTGGATTCCGGCGGCATGAGTAAGGGAATATTTGCATTCACATCCACCGCCAGTAAGAAATCGTTCTCCTTCCGCTCTACATTGGAGACAGGCACGTTATTGATTAACCCACCATCTACCAATATTCTGTCTTCATACCTAACAGGGGTCAATAAGGTAGGAATAGACACAGAGGCGCGAATTGCCTCAAACAAACTTCCTTTTTTAAATACAACTTCCTCACCTGTTTCCAGGTCGCAAGCAGTAGCAGAGAAAGTTATAGGTAGATCTTCAATGGGTAGGTCTGGGATAAATTCCTTAATTACCTCAAATACCTTGTCGCCCTTAATGATACCTTCTGAACTTAGGGTAAAGTCAACCAAGGAGAAGGTCTTGGCTCTGTCCAGGGTGTACATCCACTCCTTAAATTCCTGCATCTTTCCCAAAGCAAACACTCCTCCTACTAAGGAACCCATGGATGTGCCTGCTACAGAATGGATATTATAGCCTCTTCCCAGAAGCTCCTCAATGACACCTATATGTGCTAGTCCGCGTGCCCCTCCTCCAGAAAGTACGAGTGCTATGTGTGGTTTCATAACCCCAAAAGTGATAAATCCTCCCTTTTGGGTCAAGAAATGACAAAAAAATTCAGGTCCACCCAAAAGGGTCAGACCTGAAAACCATATGTCTAATTGAGAATTTCTTACGTATTAGTCAGCACTCCTCACGCTACCTGCTCCACTAATGGACTGACTGATTCTGGGGCTTCCTTTATATCTTAAAGAAGCCGCTCCTGATACATGTACATCTAACTCATCTCGTGCATGGACATTAGCTAGTCCTGCACCAGAAACATGTACTTCCAATCGATCTGTAACTAGGTCAAATGCATTGACCTTCCCTGCACCAGAAATAGATATTTCAGCTACATCAGACTTCCCTTTCAAGTCCATAGATCCTGCACCACTTAGATGGGTTTCAAACCTGTCAGCTTCTACTTCCATAGAGACATCTCCAGCACCTGACACCTCCAGTTCTAAGCGCTCAGTCTTAATAGCATTTCTTGTTTTCAACTCTACTCCACCACTCACTTTTACATGATTGATCTTAGGTGAAGCTATGAATACCTCGGCCTTTCCCATCTTCCTAACGGAGAACCCTTTTTTCAATTTAACTTCCAGTCTATCCCCATCCTGGTTCACCACTATATAGGGCTTAAGTTCCTGGCTGGCATTTACGTTTATTTCGTAGTCGCTTTCCTGAGCGAGGATAACCTTGAAGTTGCCGGAAATGAAAATCTCATCAAATCCGTCTGCCTCCATATCCGACTCGTCAAACACCTCGCTAACAACTATGTCGTCATCTCCTATTCCAAAGAATTCAAAGGCTTTCCCTTTTAAAAAGAAGCCAAGAGCCACCATAATCAGGAATCCATAGAACAGTATTTTCAGAAATCTCATAATAGTTTGATCTAGTTTTACCTTAAGATACAGTGAGAAGATCAAAATGGCTGCATCTCAACAGAAAAAAA
>JBCDBC010000541.1:0-4562 GCA_039184535.1 Bacteroidota bacterium
CTGCTATATTCAAAGAGTTTCGCAGGATCCGCTTAAAAAAATTTCCATACAAGATCATTTACAGAGTTTCAATCGATACAGTCTACGTTATTGCAATTGTCCACGATAAAAGAGATCCTTCATTTTGGACGAAACGACTGGAGAAATAAATAGGTTTTATCGAATAGTATAAGTACTTCACTCTAGGGATTTATTCCCAAGGTAGAATCTTGATTACTCCTATATTGATTAGTTTAACTATTAGCATTACATTTTCCTCTCTACCAACTACCACACTTCTACACCAGACTATAGGACAAGCCCATCTCCCTGATGCTGTGAAGCATCTCAGAAGAAGGCTGTATCTGTAAGCTGGAACTGATCAACTTGATATCCGCTCCCATTCTGGGGTCCTTAATCCGGAACATCAGGTCTTTCTTACCAGGATTCTGTTCTACTAACTTCTGAAGTTCATTTAGGAGATCTTCGTTCAGCTCCTCATTTCTAATTTCCAGGCAAAGGTGTCTGACCATGCCTTCAAACAGATCTTCTGATAAGAGCTTAATCTCCTTTATTCTCAGTTCAAATTCTGTCTCATCATACCTACGTGCCTGATAAACCCCATTAATGAAGATCATTTCATCCGGCTGGATGAGGTGCCTGAAATTGGCATACTGATCCCCGAAAAGTGCCAAATCCAGGGAGTCAGAAAAGTCCTCTATAGTGAAGGAGAGGAATTTATTCCCTCTTCTGGATACCCTGTCTCTGGATGAGGTTACGATTCCGGCTAGCTTTACTTCCTTCCCCTTCATATTCTCCAGGGTAGCAAGTCCGTTAGTGGTAAAGGCTTGTATCTGCCAATCATACCTGTCCAGGGGATGCCCTGAGAGATAGAACCCGATTACTTCTTTCTCAAAGTTGAGGGTTTGTAATTCTGACCAGGCTTCCACTACCAGCCCATCTTTCATGGTCCCTACAGGAATTCTGGGTTCCTCATTATACTGCCCATTTCCATTCCCACCAGCATCTCCAAACAGACTGACCTGGGGAGAATTTTTCTCCATTTGTACCTTTACTCCATAGCTTAGAGATTTCTCAAGTATGGTGACATCCTCTTTCTCATTGGCTCTGAGGAAATACTGATAGCGGTTGACGCCAAATACGTCCAGCGCGCCAGCATATACCAGAGATTCCATGGTCTTCCTGTTCAGCGTCCTAAGTGGCATGCGTGTAGTCAGGTCAAAGAGGGAAGTGAAAGGGCCTTCCGCTTCACGTTCCTTAATGATGGCCTCTACCACTGCTCTTCCCACTCCTTTAATGGCCTCCATCCCAAAACGGATTTGGCCCTGAGGATTCACCGAGAATAAGGACTTGGACTCATTGATATCCGGCTGAAGCACCTCTATACCCATTCTCCTACATTCTTCAATGAAGAAGGTGATTTTCTTAATGTCGCTCACATTGTGGGTGAGGACGGCCGCCATATACTCTGCTGGGAAGTGGGCCTTCATGTAGGCCGTTTTGAAGGCCAGGATAGAATAGGCAGCAGCGTGAGACTTGTTGAAGCCGTAGGAGGCAAATTTCTCCATCAACGCAAACACATCCTCAGCGGTCTTTTTATCTACACCGTTATCCCCAGCTCCTTTGATGAAGTTGACCTTTTCCTTGGCCATGATCTCCATCTTCTTTTTCCCCATGGCCCTTCTGAGTAGATCTGCACCTCCGAGTGAGTATCCTCCCATGGTCCTTGCTACCTGCATGATCTGTTCCTGGTAGACCATGATTCCATAGGTATTATTGAGAATAGGTTCCAGCATGGGATGCGGATACACTATCTCCTCCCGTCCATGCTTACGGTTAACAAAGGAAGGGATATTATCCATAGGCCCTGGCCTATAGAGGGCGTTCATGGCTATGAGGTCCTCTATGTTGGTGGGCTTGAGTTGACGTAGGTACTTCCTCATCCCGTCAGACTCAAACTGGAAGGTAGCTACGGTATCTCCACGTTGGTAAAGGGCATATGTTTCTTCGTCTGTAATGTCTATGTTGTCGGGATCTACGACTATGTTGCGGTTTTCTTTGACCAGTTTGATGGAAGTCTTGAGAATAGACAGTGTCTTAAGTCCCAGGAAGTCCATCTTCAGTAGCCCACACATCTCTGCCATGGGGCCATCATACTGAGTTACGATGGTCTCATCCTTGGCTACTGACACGGGTGCATAGTCCGTAACATTATTAGGCGCGATGATCACAGCACATGCGTGTACACCGGTATGTCTGGCTGTCCCTTCCAGCGTTTTGGCAAACTGCATCATCTTTCGCGTAGGCACATCCTGGCTGTCAAACAGCTTAGCCAATTCGTCGGAGAAGTCAGGATTGACTTCCGGGTCCAGGGCTTTTTTAAAAGACATCCCTGGCCTATCCGGCACCATCTTGGCTATGCGGTTCACCTCTGCCAGCGGTATCCCTAAGGTCCTGCCTACATCTCGGAGGGCAGTCTTGGCACCCATGGTTCCGTAGGTGATTACCTGACTCACAGATTTACGGCCATATTCTTCCACCACAAAATCTATCACCTCCTGACGGCCTTCATCATCAAAGTCTATATCAATATCCGGCGGAGACACCCTTTCCGGATTCAGAAACCTCTCAAAGAGAAGATCATAGGTAAGTGGATCTATGTCTATGATCCCCAGCACATAGGCTACCACGCTTCCTGCAGCAGATCCCCGGCCCGGTCCCACATAAACCCCTCTTTCTCTGGCTACAGTGGTAAAGGACTGTACAATGAGGAAGTAGCCTGCATAACCCATCTTCTTGATGATCTTCAGTTCCAGTTCTATTCTTTCCTGGATTTCTGAAGTAATTTCTTTATACCGTTTCTTAGCCCTATCCCAAACCATGGCTGCCAGAAAGTCATCCATGTTTTGGTACTCTGCGGGCACTTTATACTGTGGGAGAATCATATCTCCCTTTAGGTTCATCTCAAAATCGCAGCGCTCAGCTAATTCTATGGTGTTATCCAGAGACTCAGGTATGTCCTGGAAGAGTTCCAGCATTTCATCCTGCGTCTTGAAGTAGAAGCGAGGATTTAAGCGATTCTTATCGTCTACAAAGCGAAACCTGTTGGGATCTTCATAGTCTGAAGAGGTTTGTAAGGCTAAAAGGAGGTCATGGGCTTCGCTATCTTCCTTATTTACATAGTGGACATCATTGGTGGCTATGACCGTGAGATCATGCTTGCGGGCCATACGGATCAGCCACTCATTACACTTTTCCATGTCCCCCAGGGTATGGCGCTGGATCTCTACATAGTAGTTCTCCTTTCCAAAGAGGCTGACATAGCTTTTCAGCATTTCCTCAGCCGCTTCTTCTCCCTTCTGGATCAGGGTCTGGTTGACTTCTCCTGCCAGACAGCAGGTAGAGCCAATAAGTCCTTCAATATGCTGGCTAAGAATCTCTTTATCTATCCTCGGCTTGTAATAGTAGCCATCTGTATAGCCATAGGAACAGAGTTTCACCAAATTTTTGTAGCCTTCTGCATTCTTGGCCCACATGATCTGGTGATAGCGCTTTTGTGTTCTATCACGTTTGGTGGCATCTCCTGCTATGATGTAAAACTCACAGCCTACAATGGGCTTGACTCCATTCTTTCTGGCATTCAATACAAACTTGGGTACACCAAACATATTCCCATGGTCCGTGATGGCTACATGGGACATCCCACAGTCTGCTGCTTTGGCCACCATATCCTTGATTTTGGCGGCACCATCCAGCAAACTAAACTCCGTGTGATTATGTAAATGGACAAACTCTGGCATACTCCTCCTTCATAAATTCCTATAAGCAGAGATCTACCTACTCGACTAATTAATTTAGTAATTCCTATCGTGTTTTTTGACTGAAATTTTCCACAGTTGTGGAAAGCTATTGTTGATCCTTATAGAACTTCTCCACCAGTTTTTCTCCATGAGGAAGTGTGTGAGTAGCCCACTTAATTCTCAAGTTAAGCTTATCTTCCTCAGAGAGTTTCCAGCCGATATTTCCTGCCTTTAGTCTCTTAGTTAGCTCATAGAGCGTAATGGCGGCTGATACCGAAATATTGAAGCTTTCTGTAAATCCTACCATGGGAATACAAAGCTGCATATCTGCATTCTCCAAAAGTTCCTGGGATAGGCCATCTCTTTCTCCTCCAAAGAAGAGGGCAAGGGGTTTTTCCAGGGGTAGGTCTGTAGGACTAAACTGATTGACACCGGGGCTGGTAGCCACTATAGTATATCCTCTTTTCCTCAGGCTTTGTAGACAGGCATGACTATTATTTTCTTCCTCATGGTAGGTACTTATATCCAGCCACTTCTCTGCCCCTTTTGCTATATGATTGGAGACTTGATAGGGATTATTCTCTTCAATAACGTGTAGCTCCTGTATCCCAAAGCAATCACAAGTCCTAACTACTGCCGAGGCGTTCTGCTCTTTATGGAGATCTTCTACAGCTACCGCTATATGTCTGGTCCTCTCTTCCAGAACCTTCTCAAATAAAGAGGCTCTGTTAGGCGTCAGAAATGATGCTAAAAACTGATATA
>JBCDBC010000542.1:0-4557 GCA_039184535.1 Bacteroidota bacterium
TTTAAATTCCTCTATTACCTTGATGAGGGTCTGTTCTTCCTGTTTTCTAAAAGCTTCTTCCCCAAATTTCTGGAAATAATCAGCTATGGTCATTCCTACTTCTTCTTCAATCAGGTCATCCATATCCACGTAGGGGATCTGAAGTTTCTTAGCTAGCTGTTTTCCCAGTGTGGTTTTCCCCGCGCCCATAAATCCTACCAGGAAGATCAATTTCTGTTGTGCATTCTCCATAGATCCTGAATCCCTTCCTATTTCAGCGTTTTTTCCAGTTCTACTATATCAGGCTGGTTGTTGTGATGCCACTTCTTGAGAATGACCCCATCTTGTAATAACACAAATCCAGGATTAGATCGGATGATGGTCTTAAGCACCGTTTCATCCATAAACCCAAAGGGATATTTAAGTTTGTACTTCTCTTTCAGGGGAGTTAATGAAGAAGGCCCTGTGGCAGTTAGCCCCAGTACCTGAATATCACTTCCTTCTAATTCGTCAAATAGAGTAGCTGATTGTAAAAGGGCGCCTTCGTCAGCCTTATTCATATTGTAGGCAATGATGAGTAGGACCTTTCCCTGGAAAGCGTCTACTTTTTCATCTCCCATAAAAGAGATGTACCAGTCTTTACACTTAGGGATACCATCAGGGCCTGCTTGGGTAGTACAAGCCGGAAGGTAAACCCCTTCTTTATAGGCTCTGTAATCTATCACAGGTAAATTCTCATGACAATAATAGGAGAATATCCCTGCCAACAGGAAGGTAACTCCTGTCATAAGACCGGCTGAAAGCTGGGAAGGAAAGGCCTTGATGTCATTTCTATACCTGAAAATAGGTGCTATCATGAATAGCAGGATCACATCCTTCATGAAGGATTCAAAGGGTGTGATTTTGAGGGCATCTCCGAAACAACCACAATCTGTTACTGCTCCTGTAATGTGAGAATAAGCCGTCAGTATGGTGAAAAATACCATCATGAGTACGGACAGCCACATGGTTAAGCGCATTTGCCATCCTAATAGAATGGCCACCGCCAGAGCGATTTCGAACACACTGATGAACCAGGCCATAGGTTCCGCCAGGGGAACAAAAATATCGAAGAAGCCTTTGAGTGGGCTAAAATGTTCTCCAAAAACCGTAAAGTATTCTTCCAGCTTATAGGCAAATCCTATGTAGTCATTTGCTTTGACAAAGCCAGAATAGAAGAAAAGCACCCCTACCATGATTCTGGAAAGGATAATCAATGCATTTGTGAGGGGTAAGTCTGATAGATGAGCACCCTTACGCTTAGCATTCTCAATGAAATTTATAATCAGCGTCAGTAGGGCAACTGCGGCAAAAGCAAGTCCTATGAGTTGGTAAATATTCATAGTTTCTTGAGATATAAAAAGAATCTATTTTTTGGCTTCTGAAAATTTAATCATACAAAAGACAGCGTAGTTTAGCATGTCTATATAGTTAGCATCAGCCCCTTCTGAGATAAGGGTTTTACCTGCATTATCTTCAATACGCTTTAAACGAAGAATTTTCATCAAAATTAGGTCAGTAATGGAACTGACTCTCATGCTTCTCCAGGCTTCCCCATAATCATGGTTTTTCTGCTTCATGGTTTGGAAAGCCTTATCCACGTAGGTATCATATAGCTCTGATAGTAGCCCTTCTTCTTCCAGGTCTTTTCCCTCCTGAACTTTTTCCATCAGCATAAGGGCGATTACACAATAGTTAATGATCCCCAGGAATTCACTTTCCTGGCTTTCACCCACTTTATTTTCTCCTGTCTCCTGAAGATTTCGGATCCTCTCTGCCTTGATGAAAATCTGATCTGTGAGGGAAGGCATCCTGAGAATACGCCAGGAAGTACCATAGTCCAGGGATTTCTGAACGAAGATATCCTTGGCACGTTGAATAATTGACTGGTACTGTTGGATTGTTTTTTCCAATTCGAAAAGGCTACTTTGAAAGTAAAGCTACATTTTTTCTGGTTCAGAATTTCTTCTGAATATGGTTTAGTCTAAACTAAATTCTTAGTTAGTGAATACGAAAGCAGGCGAAACGGGTTACTATACCCTGAATTGTAGAGGAAGGCTCCTTTCTCTGGAAACTCCCAGAATCATGGGGATACTGAATGTTACTCCAGACAGCTTTTCTGATGGGGGAAAGTTTAACTCTCCAGAGGCTGCCTTGGAACATACAGAAAGAATGTTGGGGGAGGGAGCACACATTATAGATATCGGTGGTTACTCTTCCAGGCCTGGGGCTACTCATATAAGCGAGGCAGAAGAAATAGACAGAATTCAGCCAGTTGTAGAGGGTGTACTTAAGAATTTTCCCAAGGCATTCGTTTCTGTAGATACCTTTCGTTCGAAGGTAGCAAAGGTGATGCTGGAGGCCGGAGTCCATATGATTAATGACATTAGTGCTGGGAATCTGGATGAGGAAATGATGAAAGTGGTGTCTTCCTACAAAGCTCCATATATCATGATGCATATGCAGGGTACCCCTCAAGATATGCAGGACGAGCCGGAATATGAGGATGTGGTGGAGGAAGTATGGGATTTTCTCACGGAGAAAATTAATGAAGCCAGATCTACAGGGATAGTAGACCTAATCCTGGATCCAGGCTTTGGGTTTGGAAAAGAAATTCTTCACAATTATCAGTTATTAAGCGGATTTGATCGTTTTCAGTTATACAAGCTGCCACTCCTGGCTGGGATTTCTCGTAAATCCATGATGTATAAGCTTTTGGGATTGCCTCCGGAGGAAGTGGTAGAAGTGGGAGCAGCGCTACATCTAAAGCTATTGGAGAAAGGTGCCAATATTTTACGTGTGCATGATGTGGCTGCTACCAGAAAGTTGCTGGGTATCCATCTGTATATGAAGGAAAATGGAGTTATTTAAGATCGGATTTGTTTCCATAAGGCTGGCCGACCTGATAGACATAGGAATAACTACGGTTATTATCTACAACCTCTACCAGATCATGCGGGGAACCCTGGCTATCAGGGTGATCAGTGTACTAATGTCCATTTTTCTCATGTGGAAGATTGTGGATCTGATGGACCTACGTTTACTGAAATCCGTTCTTGACCAGTTTTTCAATATAGGGGCAGTCGCAATTGTCATCATTTTTGCTCCTGAGATCAGAAAATACCTTTCTGTTATTAGTAAGAATACCATAGTAGACAGAATCATCCGGCAGGTCTACACACGTTCAGATCAGGATGATACTGCCTACAGAGAGATCATTTCGGCCTTAAAGGATCTTAGGGCTACAGGTAATGGCGCCCTCATCGTGATGATGGGAAGTAATGCTCTAACAGACATACGGGAGAGTGGAGAACAGATAGATGCTAATGTCAACTCCAGGTTGATTCATTCTCTCTTTCAGAAAGAAAGTCCCTTGCATGATGGGGCTATGCTCATAGAACATGATAAAGTGTTAGCGGTAAGATGTATCTTGCCCATCAGTGATTCTCAGTCTATCCCTTCAGAATTAGGGACAAGGCACAGAGCAGCATTGGGCGTAAGTGAAATCAGTGACGTATTGGTAATTGTTCTATCTGAAGAAAGAAGAGAGATATCTCTGGCAAGCCAGGGAAAGTTGAGGAGAAATGTGGAGTATCAGGAAGTAAAGCAAGCTATCAGGTCTCATTACCAGATTATCTTAAACTAAAAACAGAATTTGGCCACCATTGCAATTGAGGGTATCCAACTAAAAGGATACCACGGAGTTTATCCGGTTGAAAGAAGAGAGGGACACACCTTCCAGATAGATATTTATCTCACCACAGATATAAGTAAAGCAGCTCTGACGGATAATTTGAAGGATACCACGGATTATTCCAGTGTGTACTCACTAGTAGTAGAAGAGATGGAAGAAGCTGTCAACCTGCTGGAACATCTGGCTTCCAAAATTGGAGATCGGATACTGACTGATTTTCCTCAGGTAGATTCCTGCCGTATTAAAGTAAGTAAGCTACAGCCCTTAAGTATGGACTTCTGCTACAGAACTTTTATAGAGATAGAGAAGAGCAGATTATCTGATTCTTGATAGAATTTTTTCGACTTAGGATCTACTTAGGAGATAAATTAGGGTAGGCAGTTAAGGAGAAAGAAAAAATCGTTTGATGAAATAGTAATTATCTCTACATTTGCGTTCCATTTATTGAAAGGCGACGTGGCCGAGCGGTTAGGCAGAGGTCTGCAAAACCTTGTACAGCGGTTCGAATCCGCTCGTC
Organism: Bacteroidota bacterium; assembly: GCA_039184535.1. GTDB lineage: Bacteria > Bacteroidota > Bacteroidia > J057 > J057 > JBCBKZ01. Next base: position 4,230 of record JBCDBC010000542.1, read on the forward strand.
GCCTCTTCTTTTCTTTCCTTCATCAGCAAGAATAGTACATTCTCCTCCAATAATTTACGTTTTCTTACCATTCCTGGACAGGCCTTTACCATTCATTTAGGGTTTTATCCCATTCTGATTTTACAGCTTGTGTGTTGTAGAGAATTGCCATTTTTTTATGGCACATTGAGGGGAATGGGAAGGCTTTTGATTATGACACTTTAAGACTTTCCGAAAAGTAGATGTGAGAGTCTTTTATTTTTTATGACAAAAAATTGCATACAGTTAATAGTTAATCACTTAGAGGAGGCAAAAAGAAGATTTTTAGGCAGTTGTTGCTATTTAAAAA
>JBCDBC010000543.1:0-4556 GCA_039184535.1 Bacteroidota bacterium
AAATTATGAAATCTAATACTTAACAACTACTTGTCTTTTAGAGAGCCATGATCAACGTGTACGATCCAATCAGGAAAATTTTTGCTCGCTCTTATCTAGTTGTCGCCTTATCCACCCTTTTACTACTTTCTAACCAGGTTTACAGTCAGCCGAGTGGCTTTGTAGATGAAGCATTTGCCAGTGGGTTCAATGTTGCCATTGGGGTAACCTTTGATGCCAATGGAAGAATGTATGTCTGGGAAAAGGGAGGAGTAGTATGGATAGTAGAAAACGGACAGAAATCAGCTACTCCTCTGATTGACATTAGTGAGGAGGTAGGAAACTGGAGAGACTTTGGGTTAGTAGGTTTTGCTTTGGACCCTAATTTCCTGGAGAATGGACATATTTACCTCCTCTATACGGTAGATCTCCACTACCTAAAATACTTTGGTACACCTACTTATAATAGGAACTCCAATGAGTACTTTAAAGCTACCATAGGGAGAATAACCCGTTATACAGCCAAGGATTTTACCGGATTTAGAGAAGTTGATTACAATAGTAGAAAGATATTAGTTGGAGAAACAGTAGAAACAGGATTCCCATCCGTTCACCAAAGCCACGGCATTGGTGCATTGGCTTTTGGGACGGATGGAACACTCATGGCCACCTGTGGTGATGGGGCTAGCTACAGTGTAGTAGATGAAGGCTCAGCCAATGGAACCTACTGGCAGCAAGCCATAGATGATAACATCATTCCTGCCTCTCATAATATAGGTGCCTACCGGGTACAGATTGACAATTCGCTCGCAGGAAAACTGGTACGTTTAGATCCAGAAACAGGAGATGGAGTTACTTCCAATCCTAATTATGATCCATCCAATCCTCGTTCTCCGGAATCCAGAACCTGGGGAAGAGGCCTGAGAAACCCTTATCGTATGGACAAAAGACCTGGTACAGGCAGCCACAATCCTGAAGATGCAGATCCAGGCTCATTCTACATAGGGGATGTAGGTTGGGGAACCCGAGAGGAGTTGAATGTAGCAAACAAATCAGGAATGAACTTCGGATGGCCTAAGTTCGAAGGGATGACTTATAATCCTGGATACAATAGTACTACCTATGAGCCGCTCGTACATGACAGGCCCGTACTAGACTGGAGAAGAGGAACTGCAAGAGGCTTGATTAACGGGAACATTGTAAATGTAGGAACTGCCCAATTACCGGGACCTAATTTCACTGGAAACTGTTCTACAGGGGGAACCTGGTATTCTGGAGAGGACTTTCCTGAAGATTATAAAGACACTTACTTCCTGGCCGATTACGGAGGAAGATGGATTTACAATTTCGGCTTTGACCAGAACGAAAACCCTACCTTTAGTAGAGCATTTAAAACCAACGCAGGCCCTGTGACTGGATTGGCTACCAATCCTATTTCTGGCGCCCTTTATTACGTAAACAGAGGAGCGACTGTACAAAGAATTACCTATTCTCAGAATCAAAACCGTCAACCTGTTGCAGTGGTAAGCTCCAGCTCCCTATACGGGGTATCTCCTCTGACCGTTTCTTTTATTGGATCAGGCTCGTACGATCCTGATAATGAGGACCTAACCTACTCATGGGATTTTGGAGATGGATCACCATTGAGTACAGAGGTGGATCCCAGTCATATTTTCACAGCGACTGGAAATGGACCTGAGAACTTTGAGGTTACCCTTACAGTAACTGATCCTGGAGGAAAGTCCTCTTCCACCATAGTATCAGTTTCATTGAACAATACACCTCCAGTTATTGCAAGTACATCTTTGGACGGAATTGATAAATATTCCTTGAGTGCGCCTACTACCCTCAGCCTTTCTGCAGTAGTGGCTGACCAGGAACATACTGACGCCCAACTCACCTACAGTTGGCAGACAGCCCTTTTTCATAATGACCACTCGCATCCTGAACCTCCAGACACTAAAAAAGTTTCTACCACCATTCTTTCTCCTTTAGGTTGTGATGGGGTTACATACTGGTATAGAGTAAGCCTGACAGTCACAGATGCGGCAGGGTTATCTACTAGCATCCATAAAGATATTTATCCCGACTGCGGAAAAACGGAGCAAACCCTAGCCTTTGCCCCTATTGATGATAAAACGCTGCTGGAATCAGTATTCAGGGTGAATGCTACCACCAATTCTGGATTGCCGGTAAACTACTATATAGTGGAAGGACCTGCTACCATCTTGGGAGATGAAATAACCCTTACCGGAGAATTGGGAAAGGTTACCATCAGGGCAGCTCAACATGGAGACGATACGTACAATCCTGCCAAAGCCATTGACAGAAGTTTTCAGGTAATTCCTTTCGAGACAGGAAAAGGCTTAATGGGTACCTATTTCAATAATGTGGATTTCACTGCCCAGGCATTAGAAAGAACAGATGCGACCATTGATTTTGATTGGGGCAGTGGTTCTCCAGATGCCAGCATGGGGGCAAATACTTTCTCCGTTAGATGGGAAGGACAGGTACTACCCAGATATACTGAGACATATACCTTCTATACAACTACAGATGATGGGGTACGCCTTTGGATAGATGGACAGTTGATCATAGATATGTGGCAGGATCAAGGAAACCTGACCCATAGCGGGACCATTGCTCTGCAAGCAGGGAATAAGGTGCCTATCAAAATGGAATATTATGACAACGTTGGATCAGCCAATGCCAAACTGGAGTGGGGGAGTCTTAGACAAGGCAGGGAAGTAATTCCTTCTTCATACCTTTTCATCCCTGAGGCCCAGAAAGAAGATCAGACGATAACCTTTACCCCCATAGAAGATCAGCTTACAACGGCAGATCCCATAGCACTTGGGGCTACAGCTTCTTCTGGCTTACCAGTTTCCTATGAGCTAATAACAGGACCCGCAGAGTTAAATGGGAATCTGCTCAGTTTTACGGGAATAGAAGGGCAGGTCATAGTGGAGGCTACCCAGGCTGGAAATGCTACATACAATGCCGCTAGTCCTGTGAGGAGATCATTCAATGTGAAAGCTCCTGTTACTTCCTGTATAGCAGAAGGGTCTATCTCAGCTACCTTTTGGTATAATGTGGGAGGAGTCAGTGTGGCGGATATCCCTCTGAATTCTGCTCCCTCAGAGCAAATTTTACTCTCCTCATTTGAAACGGCTGCAGATGCATCGGATAACTATGGGGTAAGAGTAAGAGGGTATATTTGTGCCCCGTTCACCGGAAATTACACCTTTTGGATGGCCAGTGATGATAACGGAGAGTTATGGTTGAGCACAGATGAAGACCCCGCTAACAAAACCAGAATTGCCTTTGTACCTGGCTGGACACCTTCCAGAGACTGGGATAAATATAGTTCTCAGCGGTCTGACCCCTTGTTATTAGAGGAAGGGAAGACCTACTATATTGAGGCACTGATGAAAGAAGGAGGTGGAGGGGATAACCTGGCAGTAGGTTGGACACTTCCCTCAGGTGCGCAGGAAAGACCTATCCCAGGTACCTACCTATCTCCTTATGTGAGCAATGAGAAAATTCCTCAGAGCATTAGCTTTCCGCCAATAGCCAATAAGTCTATCAGCTCGCCTCCCTTTAATGTGAGTGCAAGTGCAAGTTCAGACTTACCGGTGAGTTACTCCATCAAATCTGGCCCAGCCAGCATTTCAGGAAATACTATCACGCTAAATGGCACCACAGGAACGGTGGTAGTAGAAGCCACGCAGGCAGGGAACAGTCTGTTTGATCCTGCCAGTCCGGTAACACGAAATTTTAAAGTAGAAGAAGCTACTCTTTGTGAGGCTGACGGAATGATCTATCAGGAAATATGGGAGGAGATTGGAGGAGGCAATAGTGTAAGTGATATTCCTGTTAATACGCTTCCAAATAAGACCAATATGCTAAGCATATTCGAAGCAGAGCCTAATGCAGGAGAAGCCTATGGAACCAGAATTAGTGGATTTATTTGCCCTCCACTCTCTGGTAACTATACCTTTTTCATAGCCAGTGATGACAATGGAGAGCTGTGGTTAAGTTCAGATGAATCTACTACCAATAAAAGAAGAATTGCGAGTGTTCCTGGCTGGACTGCTTATAGAGAATGGAATAAGTTCCCAGACCAAAATTCAGGCGCTATAGAACTGGTAGCCGGTAAGCGCTACTACATAGAAGCCCTGATGAAAGAGGGAGCAGGAGGGGATAATCTCTCAGTAGGCTGGAGAAAGCCTGATGGTGCTGAAGAGCTCCCGATTTCAGGTATCCACCTCTCACCAGCAGTAGATGTAGGGAAGCAGCCCCAGAGCATAGATTTTCAGGCAGTACCTAATAAATCAGTGGGAGACCCAGATTTCGATTTACAGGCTACAGCTTCTTCCGGGCTTACCGTAAGCTTTGAGCTTGTTTCCGGACCGGCTACAATAGTTGGAAAAACTGTTAGTCTTTCGGGAGCAGGTTTGGTGAGAGTCAAGGCTGTTCAAGCAGGGAATGATGACTTTAACCCGGCGGAAGCCTTACAGGAGTTTATCGTATTTGGAGATGGAGACGGCTGCAGCGGTACTGGTTCCATTACTATG
>JBCDBC010000544.1:0-4550 GCA_039184535.1 Bacteroidota bacterium
GGGAGAAGCTCCAGGATTGAGCACTACATAGGTATCAGCGTAGTCACCGTTCCATTCACCTGCCCCAGGATCATGTGCTAACAGTTTATCCATAGATACTGCCGCCTCAAATTGTACAGTAGCATTCTGGGGGATATCCTTAAATACTCCCTTTACCCTAAAATTTTGGTCGAAATAGGGGGTCTTCCAGTAGATCTCTTTTCCCATAGCAAGTGAACTGGCTTTGAAAAGCCGGATAGCGAGATTTTCCGAAATGATGATGCCCTCAGGATTTACAAAAGCTGTAGAGGCTTCTCCGTATATCAGGGGGTAGGTCATGACTTCAAAGAAGTTTTTACTGACAAAAACCCCCTGTACCTCCATACTCTTATCCTCTGCCCTGGCGAGCCCGGAAGGATGAGAATCCGGATTGGTAATAGAGACGGCCTCTTCCACTTCTGCAAAATCTTCTTTCATGGCCTCTGCCAATAAAACGGGGGTCTCAGCCCAGGTTTCCACATCATCCCCAAAGGCATAATTATGCATCACCCTGTATAGTCGGCTATCCTTCTCATGAAACCTGTCTACCTGCCACTCGTCTTGTATCCATAAACCGATCATCAGAACTGTAGCTATTCCGGCGGTGAGACCCAGAAGGTTGATAAGAAAAGAAAAGGTATTCTTAACCGCATTTCTATAAGTAATAAGGATGTTGTGCTTAAACATGGTCACGGAGATTAAGGGTCTGTGTTGGAATGCTTTTAAGAAGTCAGGTCTGAGGTGTAGCAGCACACCCTTGGAGAATTGCCATCTGGCCTTTCTTGGATTTTGGGATGCTTCCTGTTCAAATATCTCCACAAGGTTTCCCTCTACTTCTTCCAAGTAGTCTTCCCTGCAAAACCAGCGCAGGAACTTCAGGACACGCTTGGGAGGCTGTGGTTTCTTACTCATCTCGCAGAAATTCTACCGGATTGATAAAGGCCACTTTCAGGGATTGGGTACTGATGGCCAGAATAGCCACCCCCATAGCCAATATGCCTGCCAGTACAAACATCCATACGGACATGTCTATGCTGTAAGCAAAGCCCTCCAGCCATCTCTGCATGATCACCCAACTCATGGGTACTGCCACTAAAAATGATATACCTACCAGGATGAGAAATTCTTTAGAGAATAGAGAGATGATCTGGCTAACAGAAGCCCCCAGAATCTTCCGGATCCCAATCTCCTTGGACCTGCTTTCTGCCATGAAGGTGGCCAGTCCCAGTAATCCTAAACAGGAAATGATGATGGCCAGACCTGACAAGTATTTGGTAAGGGTAGCGGTTCTTTGTTCTGTATCATACAGTCGCTGGTATGCCTGATCCATGAAGGTGAAATCAAAGGTATAGCCAGGGTAGATCCGTTCGTACAACTCCTGAATCTGGGCGAGGGTCGTAGTCTCTGCTCCTTTAGCTATCCTCACCCACACCCCTCTTCCACCGGGACGGAATCGCAATACAAGTGGCTGTACAGCTTCATGTATGGAGCCATATTGAAAGTCCTTCACTACGCCTATGATGGTCCGTTGTTCATTTCCATTCCCCACAAACTTGTCTATCACCTTTCCTACCGGATCATCCAGTTTCATCATTTCCACAGCAGACTCATTGACGATAATGTTGAACCTGTCATCATTAAATTCTCTGGAGAAAGCTCTTCCTTCTTGCATTTCCATCCCCAGGGTTTCTATGGCATCATAGCCTAGCATGGGAGCGTGGAATAGATATTGGTCATCCTGATCATCATCCACATCCCAATTATAGCCTGTCTGTAAACTCTTAGGACCGAAAAGATTGGAAGCATAGTTAGCCGAGGAAAGTACGCCGGAAATGCGCTCCAGTTCCGTGATAAACACTTCCGGGCTATTTTGGGCAGGGTTCTGGAGGTTAGCCCCTAGATTGAAGCTGATGACATTCTCCCTGTCATATCCCAAATCTTTCTGGCTGCTAAAGGTGATTTGCTTCCCGATGACCATGACCCCCACTACAAAGATGATGGAAATGGCAAACTGGGAAACCACCAGTCCTTTTCTAATCCAGAGTTCCTTCCCTTTACGATGGCTACTCCGTTTAAATATGGAAGAAGGTCTTAGGCCAGATAAGTAGAAGGCGGGATAGCTACCTGCCAATAAACCTGTGAGTAGAATGATTCCCAGCAGATACAGGCCGTTTTGAAAACTCAGGCTAAGTCCTAACTCTTTCCCCACGATAGCATTAAACTCTGGCAAAGCTAATGCGACAATTCCCAGTGCCAGGACGGCTGAGAGAAAAGTCATGAGAATGGACTCTGTGATGAACTGAAAAACGAGACTTTTTCGCTCAGCACCTATGGTCTTTTTTACGCCAATCTCTTTGAGCTTACGTGAGGCCTGGGCAGTAGCCAGATTCATAAAGTTAATACAGGCTACGAGGAGAATGATGGCTGCCAGTAAAGCATACAACCTAAGCGCTTCTATTCTACCTCCTATCACTACCCCATCCTGGTAATCGCCATAGAGGTATCTTTCGGAGTATTTCTGCAAGAAAAAGGTAGAGTTGTCCCACCACCTGCTTCTTTCTTGCAAGTAGGTGGCAATACTTTCTGCCAATGCGGGCTTATCAGTGCCTTTTCCTAATACCAGCAAGGTACTTACATAGCCATCTGACCATTGGGCTACGTCATCATCTCCATCTATCAGCCAGTCCAGAGAGCCGACTATATCAAATTGAAGACTCGCGTTTGATGGCGGTGTCTCAAATATTCCCGCCACATAAAAGGAGGTATCAAATCTGAAGGTCCTCCAGGGCATGGCTTGGCCCATGGCTTTTTCTACAGAACCATACAACTGAATAGCCAGCTCTTCAGAAATACCTACACTCAACTTATCTCTCAGGATGGTCTCCTCATTTCCTTTCAGCAAAGGATATGTCAATGCTGTAAAGAAATTCTCAGTAGCATGCACACCCTTCACCTGCTTAAACTTCTCCTGATCCAGAATAAGTCCATTTACCTCACTTAAGCTGATTCCATGTTCTACTTCTGAGAAGTCCTTTTCCAGGTTCTCTGCCAAGAGAGAAGGCGTAAACACCATGGTGCGTACATCCCCAGATAGCTCCATGTTGTTCATCAACTGATATAAGTCTTGGTCATTCTCATGGAAAGTATCTACTGCCAACTCATCCTGTACCCATAGCAGGATTAATAACGCACATCCCAGGGCGGTGGAAAGCCCGATGAGGTTGATGAAAAAGGAAAACTTATTACGTAAGAATCCCCTGTAGGTGATGAGAAAGCTGTGTGTTAACATGGCTGTTGGGATAAGTGCATTTTGAAAAAGTTTCATGTAGTCAGGTCGAAGATGAAGGAGTACCTGCCAGAGAAATTGCCAGCTGGCTTTTCTGGGGTTTTCATCTGCTTCCCGTTCAAATAGCTCCATAAGATTCCCTTCTATCTCTTCCAGATAGTCTTCCCGGCAAAACCAGCGAAGAAACTGAAGGGCTTTCTTAGGAGGTGTTTTCTTGATCATAACTGAATGTAACGCTAGTGTGCTAAGGGAAACTCAGGCCGTCCACCTTATCCAGGCGAGCGATGATTCCCCAGCCAAAGAAAAAGTTCCCTACTCCTATCATGATTTCATTATCCCCTTTCTGTAAGGGAAGATCTATGGTAGTATTCTCTATGGAAATCCTACCATAAGGTGGTTTCATGATGGGAGAATTATAATAGTTCTTGTCCAGGTAGAGGAGTTGTCCGCTTATCAGGACCCACACCTCATCGCTAAATCCTAGGTGGAGTTTTCTAAGCTGCTTTTCCTCAGCTGTGATGGTGGTTTTGAGCCAGGCGATGCTTCTCCCTACTTCTTCTGTTCTTCCAGATCCGTATTTTCTGGTCAGATTGATCAGGCCCATTCTCTCTGCTTGAATGGCTTCCCATGAGGATGTATCAGAAGGAATAGTTCTGTCAGTAAGGTCTTCCCCAAAGGGAAAAGGAAATACCTCACTTACTTCCCAAGCGCGCAGGTAATGTGGATCATGGTAAGTAGGGTCCGGGCCAGAATCCGGAGAGAGTCCTTCTACTTCATTAGGCTTGACACTTACATTGGCGTAATAGCCCTTTCCCTGAAAAGAAATCCCACCTGACTTAGCTTCTCCTTCCAGGTGAGGGATTACCAGTGCCGGTTTTTCTATGTCATTCACATAGGCCAGCATTTGCTTGCCAGAGATGACCAGTTTAATGTGATTCCATCCTTCGGTCTTAATGTTGCCGGGTCCTTGATAATGACCGTGCATGTCCCACATGGTTATTCCCTTATTGATGGAAGTGTACTGAAGGGCATCCGGTCCTTTTGGATCTCCAGCTCTGTAAGGCCTCAGGTAGAAGGCTTCCTTCTCTTGCTCACTTTCTTCTCTAAAGTAGACAAAGAGAAATACTGCATCATCCTGAATCACATCATACTCGATAATGCCATTCTCGAACTCCATATTGTTAATGGAGAAAATAGGATTGTCTGAATTGCTGTATATAGCCGGTACCCCTAAGTGTTCCGTGAA
>JBCDBC010000545.1:0-4549 GCA_039184535.1 Bacteroidota bacterium
ACTTACTAATGAGTATCTCGGCCATAGAGCAGTGAAGGCTGATATGGTTCCCTTTGCTGTTTTTGATAAAGGATTTGAGCGGGTGTATGCGGACACCATGGACATTAACCTGGATAGAGATAAGCGCTCTTTTAGTCTGGGATGCCAAATAGATCTCATGGGAAATGTGTATGCAACCATTTTTGAGAAACCCTCTAATCTTTCCATTGTCCAGTTTAGTGCAAGTACCCGAACAGAAAAGGAACTGACCTATTATGACTTTCCAGATTTCTGGTCGGAGAATGATATTTATCAGACCCATATGCCCGGTATCATAGGAGAGAATGGTCATGTATACTTGGCCATTTCAGATAGAGAAAAGCTTAGAGGAAACTGGCACACACTAGGGTTTAAAATACTTGATTTTGACTTTGAGAAAGAAGAAATCAACACTAAAAGAAACATACGTACTAACTCTACCGTCCACATTCAGGTCTCCAAATCCCGTGATAAGTTTGGGCTTAAGCCGGCTAAACGCTTTGATAAGTACATGATACTGGACATCAGGCTCATGGATGATCAGAGCATGTGGTTGGTAACCCAGAAAATTGAAGAAGAAAGACTGGTTTCTTCCTACACAGGCACTGCTGGCTTTCTCCCTAGAATGGGGATGCACCTTCAGGAAGTCGTCTTGTTCGAATTTGATCCACTAGGGGAGTATCAAAGAGCCATTGTCATTCCTTCTCAGCAATATTCCTTTGCTTCGGAAACCCAGCCTAGCCTATTTTTCCACTTGGCCTATGATAAAGAGAATAATAAATTCAAAATTCTCACAGAAGAGAAAGATGGAGAAAAGCTTAATCTATCAGAAAGATTATTCTACCGAGAGGTAGACCTAGCTACTTCTGAGGTGAGTGAGAGAAAGCTCATCTACAAAGGAAGACGCAATTTTCAGCTGTGGTATAAATTCTATACACTTTGGCTAAATCATAGCATATTGGCAACCATGGTAGAAGAAGGCTACAGGGAAAAGGTATTCCTAATGACCATAGACTTGAATGCAGAGCCAGAGGAAAAGAAAAAGAAGAAACGTAACGAGCAGGCTGCCAGACGCTAATTAGGCTACTGTGCTTAGGCCTGCATACTTATGTGATTGAGTTTGGTAATAGACTTTGATTCCTGCGTTTTGGGCTAAGTCAAGCTTGGGATCTTCTTCCACCAGCTTGAAGGCTGCTTCCCTTGCATTAGTTAAAAGCTCCTGATCCTGTACAATGTTAGCCAGCTGGAACTCTGGCATCCCACTTTGACGGGTTCCCAGAAAATCACCGGGTCCTCTGATTTCAAGGTCTATTTCTGAAATCTTAAAGCCATCCTGTGTTTCCGTCATAGCTCTTAGGCGTTTACGGCCCTCTGCAGAGACTTTATTTCCTCGCATGAGCATACAGTAGGATTTGGCAGCTCCTCTTCCTACTCTACCTCTCAACTGGTGTAATTGGGACAGACCAAAGCGTTCTGAATTCTCTATGACAATGACGGACGCATTAGGCACATCTACCCCTACCTCTATGACGGTAGTGGATACCAGGATGTGGGTTTCATTCTTCAGGAAGCGGTGCATTTCCATCTCCTTGGCATCTGGTTTCATCTTTCCATGGACAATGCCCACCTTATAAGGCCTGAAATGGTTTTCCAGCAACTCATGACCTTTAGTGACGGCCAATAAATCTGATTTGGCTGATTCTTCCACCAAAGGATACACTACATAAATCTGTCTCCCTTCCGCTATCTGCTTCCGCATAAAGCCGAAAAGCTCTAGCCTTTTTGATTCTCCAAATACACGTGTGTCTATAGGTTTTCTTCCAGGAGGGAGTTCATCTATGACAGACACATCCACATCTCCATACAAGGACATGGCCAAAGTCCGAGGGATAGGGGTAGCCGTCATGATCATGTTATGGGGATAGGGATCAGCTTTCTTCCAGAGCTTGGCTCTCTGCATCACCCCAAACTTGTGCTGCTCATCTACTACCACCAGTCCCAGACGTTGGAACTTCACTGGGTCCTCTATCAAGGCATGTGTACCTACTAAAATATCTGTCTCACCAGCCACCAACTTCTCCAATAGTTCAGTCCGTTCTTTTTTTCTTTGGCCTCCTTTAATGAGGTCTACTTTCATACCCAGCTTATCTGCAAAGGCGGATAGTTTACGGTGATGCTGTTCCGCCAAAATTGCGGTAGGCGCCATCATGGCTGATTGGAAACCATTATCCTTAGCCATCAGCATACACATAAAGGCTACCATGGTCTTCCCGCTTCCTACGTCTCCCTGAATGAGGCGACTCATTTGTACGTCCTTAGCCAAGTCTCTGCGGATTTCCCTTAATACCCTTTTCTGGGCATCCGTCAACTCGAAGGGGATATGCTCTTCAAAGAAGGTATTGAAGTAATGACCGATTTTGGTAAAAGGATGAGCCCTATTGATCTTCTTCGCATGCAGGCGTCTATTGGCTAGCATAAACTGAAAGAAGAAGAACTCCTCAAATATGAACCTCTTTCTGGCAGCGGCACATTTGTTCAGATCTGCGGGAAAGTGGATATGCTGATAAGCTTCTTTACGAGGGATGAGCTGATGATCCGAGATAATATTGGGAGAAAGATTCTCCTGTATATGTGGGAGCAACTGCAACATAAGCTGATGCATGATTACGCGGAACCCTCTGGCATCCAAACCCACTCTTCCCAGCTTTTCATTAGATGGATAGAAGGGCACTATACTACCCGTGTGAACATATCCTTCCGCATTGGAAAGTCTGTCTATTTCCGGGTGAGTTATCTGAATCCTGCCATTGTAGAGTTGTGGCTTCCCAAAGATGGCGATCTCTTCTCCTATCTTAAGGCCTTTTGAAATCCACTTGATTCCCTGAAACCAGGTCAGTTCTATTTCTCCGCTTTTGTCAGAGAAGTAGGCCGTGAGAATGCCTCTACCTCTTTTGCTCTTTTGGGTATCTATCTGGGTGATTTTCCCTACCAGAGAAACCTGGTATTCCTCTCCTGTAAGGGTAGAAATCTGGCTGACTTTACTTCTGTCTACATACTTTCTAGGGAAGTACTCGAGTAGATCTCCGAAGGTCCGGATGTTACATTCCTTGGCAAGCACCTCAGCTCTTACAGGGCCAACTTTCTTCAGGTAGGTAATGTCTGTCTTCCAAATAGGGTGCATCCCGGAATTTCCTTCTACTTACAGATTCGATAAAATGGGAAGTTACAAAAATGCCACATAATGGGTGCTAGTGGCCTAAGCGTTTCTCTTTTCTGAGAATTTAGCCAGCCCTTTTCTGGCAAAGGATTGTGTCTTTTTTTGCAAGAAAGAGCTCCAACCTAATAGAATGCCGGGAAGTCCCAAGGCTTGACTGGACCATTTCCAGAAGGAAAATACATCATCATGCTTGATGATCTTCCCATCTTCAAACAGAAAAGTAGCCTGAATTCGGTTGACCACTTGTCTATTCTTAGGACCAAACTTATAAGTGGCTACCCAATCGGCTGTGGCATGATTCCCATCTACCTGAATATTGGATACTTCTATGGTACTATCCGGTTTCATACGGCTGATGAGCATTCTCCACATATTCCCCGCTTCCTCTCCCTTAAGGGTACCAAATCCAGGATCAGAGAATACAATGTCTTGGTGGTAGTGGTTGACCATTTCTTCTGCCTTTCTCTCGTGAAATGCCTGATAGAAGGCCTGAATCTGTTTGTTAGGGTCCATAGGTACTATTTTTTGATGGGGATGAAAATCTTCTGTTCAAATTCTGGCGAGTCCCTTTTCTGTAAGGTACTCATCATATCAAAATGTGGTCTATTGTCTAGCTGGTAGCCTGAGTTGGGAAGCCATTGGGAGAAGATATACTGAAAAGGGCTATTGTCTTTGATAGAACCCTTGAGGTGAAAAATGGCATATTCTCCAGCCGGTATAGAGAAAGTTTTCATGCCTTCAGGGATATAGTCTGTGTCTGATACTTCTACGGCTGCCCACTTGGTAAAGGGATTTGCTGGAGAGAATGGTTGATAGTAGCCCTCTGGATATTCGCGGAGATCATATACCTGCTCATCTACCAGTGAGGCGAGTTCTTTTCTCCTGGGCATGAATAGGCTAAAGAGCCTGAACGTCTTGTTGTCAGTCAAAGACATTTCGGTAGACATGCCAATGAGGGTTTTGGCGGGGATGGTGGAGATTTGGGGAGTCACAAGGGTGAAAATACACAAATAGTGCTTATCTTCCGTAAATCAGATATATCCAATCCGGTAACTGAATTAAGATGAGTGAAGAATATCAAAAAGTCCTGGCTCAGGCGAAAGCTCTTTCAAAAGAAGAGTTTATTTCTCTTGTGCAAGTCTTACTTAGTGAGGTTCAGGAAATAATAACTATGGACTCTACAGAGAAAGAGTCTGAAGACCTGATTGCCGAATTAGACATGAGAGTGGCTTCCATCCGATCTGGAGAAATTCAGGCTATTCCTGGTGAGATAGTTATGGAGAAACTAAAGAAAAGAATAAACTCCTAATGCCA